>PLOF01000069.1:0-7438 GCA_003142035.1 Candidatus Dormiibacterota bacterium | reverse complement strand
TTGCAGATCCGGAGCAGGGTCTGGATGTCGGGATCGTGAGGGTGCTTGTCGAGGGGGTCGACCATGAAGATCACCCCGTCGATCTTGCCGTCCACCACGCGGGCGGCGATCTGGACGTCACCGCCGACCGGGCCGGACTGCAGGACCTCGACGTTGAGCCCCACCTTCTCGCGGAGAAGACGTCCGGTGGTGGAGGTGGCGACCAGCCGGCACCGCTGGAGAGTGCCCCGGTTGAAGGTCGCAAAGGCGATCATGTCCGCCTTCTTGCCGTCATGCGCGATCAGGGCGAGCCGAGGCTTGCGTTTCGGCTCCCGCTCCGCCGCCGCGACGCTGGTCTCCGCCTTCGTATCAGTGCTCTTCGCTGCTCGTGCCATGGTCTCCACCGCCTTCTCGTATTTCGGCCGCTGCCACAACCACTATCCGGCATCGACCCCTCGCGCCGCCGGGGCCCCCCGTGGCCCGCCCCCGGTTCTGGGTTAGGCTGGACCGAATGCCAACCTTGGATGCGCGACGAAAGGCGAACCGCCACACCGGCTCCCAGGCCCCCGAGCACCCGGTGGGGGGCGGCACGACGCTCGGATCCGGCGCCGACCCGGGCATCGGCCAGAAGCTGCACGACGTGGTCGTGGTCGGCTCGTTCGCCGGGCAGCGAGGTCGGGATCGGGCCGAGATCCAGCTCGACGAGCTGGAGGAGCTGGCGCGCACCCTCGGCACCCGCGTCGTGGAGCGCAGCTCGATCCCGGTGCGTGAGCCCCACCCGGCGACCTTCTTCCGCTCCGGGGCCGTCGAGGCGCTCACGGCGCGCCTGGCCGAGCTCGGCGGTCCCGCGGTCCTGGTCAACGACCAGCTGAGCCCGCGGCAGCAGCGGAACCTCCAGGAGGCGTGGGAGGTCCCGGTGCTGGACCGAACCGAGGTGATCCTGGCCATCTTCGCCCGGCGAGCGGTCACCGCGGAAGGGAAGATTCAGGTCGAGATGGCTCAATTGGACCATCTCCTCCCCCGTCTCGCCGGCGGCTGGACCCACCTGGAACGTCAGCGCGGCGGCGTGGGGCTGAGGGGCGGGCCCGGTGAGACCCAGATCGAGGTGGACCGTCGCCTGATCCGGCAGCGGATCAGCAAGCTGCGGCGACGCCTCGAGCTGCTGGAACGCCAGCGGCGCACCCGCCGGCAGGCGCGCAGCGACGTGCCGCTCGCCGCCTGTGCCCTGGTCGGCTACACCAACGCCGGCAAGTCGACGCTGCTCAACCGGCTCACCAACTCCGAGGTGCTCGCCGACAACCTCCTCTTTGCGACCCTCGATCCGACCTCCCGCCTGCTCAACCTCTCCTCGGGCCGGCGGGTGATCCTCACCGATACCGTCGGATTCATCCAGGCGCTCCCCACCGAGCTGGTGGAGGCGTTCGCGGCCACCCTAGAGGAGGTCCGCCAGGCCCACCTGCTGGTCCTCGTGGTGGACGTCTGCCACCCGGAGTGCGACGCCCAGCTCCAGACGGTGCTCGACACCCTCGCCGAGATGGGGTGCGATCAGCCCACCCTGCTGATCGCCAACAAGGTCGACCGCCTGGAGCCGGAGGCGCTGGAGGAGGCCGTCGACCGCCTGGAGACGACCGCCAAGTGCCGGGCGCTTCGGGTCTCGGCCAAGACCGGGACCGGGCTGCGCGAGCTGCGCACCGCCCTGGACGCCCTCGCCGCCCGCGCCGTCCGGGAGACCCGGACCAACGTGCCCGTACCGGAACCAGCGGAGACGCCCGGCGACGACGAGGAGGGCTGGGTCGCCGGCTGAGGCGGTGCCGGCGCTGGCGCTGGCGGGGCACATCGTCTTCGGGGGGACCGGCTCAGACGACGTGCCCCGTCGGCCCTCGCTCGATCAGCCCCTCAGGGCGTGGGCGGTGGCCCGCTCGACGTCGCGCCGGGCGTCACGCTCCGCGATCGCCTGGCGCTTGTCCCAGAGCTTCTTGCCGCGGGCGATGGCGATCTCGACCTTGATCCGGTTGTTCTTCAGGTAGAGGCGGAGCGGGATGAGGGTCAGCCCGCCCATCCGGACCCGGCCGTCCAGATACTCGATCTCGCGGCGGTGCAGGAGGAGACGGCGGCGGCGCTCGGGCTCGTGGTTCTGCCGGTTGCCCATCTCGTACTGGCCGATGTGGACCTGGATCAGCCAGGCCTCACCGTTCTCGACCCGAACGTAGCCCTCGCGGAGGTGGGCGAGACCGGCGCGGAGCGCCTTGACCTCGGTGCCGGTCAGCTGGATGCCGGCCTCGAGGAACTCCAGGAGGTGGTACTCATGGCTGGCCTGGCGGTTGCGGGCGAGGACCGGATCTCCCGGTCGAGGGTTGGGGGACATGGCTGAGGCTATATGCTGACGCGTCGACCGGGTCCCGATCCCAAATGGGGACCGAGGAGGCATGCATGGAGCCGCTGGAAGTCGCCATCGCCCTCAAAGGCGATAGCCCCGACGCCTTCGAAACCATCCGCGGTGAGCTGAGCCGCGCGGACGTCTTCTGCCTCGGCCAGCCGGCCGGGCAGTTGTCGACGCCACAGCAGGGCAGCGAGTCGGATCTGCTCCATTTCACCATCCATGACGCTCAGGGAAGCGAGCAGGTGATGCTGCCCGTCTTCACTCAACCGGAGATCATGCGGGCGGCGCTGGCGCGCAATCCCGACTGGCAGACGCTCGCCGTTCTCCAGGTGCAGGGTCAGGCCCTCCTGGAACACGTCCACACGGACGTGATCATCGTCATCAACCCCTGGTCGCGCCTCGAGTACCAGCTCCACCCGACCGGGAGTGCCGGCTGAGGGAGGCGACCTCATCGGCGGCTTCGAGTTCTGCGGCCGGGTGTTGGTCGCTCATCTCCGGCCCCTGAGGAATGCGGCGGCGCTCATGGCGCGGCGGCCGGGGGGTTGGAGGGTGTCCAGGCAGTAGAGGCCGTCGGCGGTGGCGACGATGGCGGATTCGCCCTCGATGCGAACGACGGAGCCGGGCGTCGCACCGCTCGAGTCGAGAGCCTCACCCGCCGGATCGGAGACCGCACCAGCCGAGCCGAGGATCTCGATCTCGTCCTGGACAACCGGGTGCCCAGCGAGGATGCGCACCCCCACGCCGGCCAGGTCGCCGGTGACGCCCGGCCAGGGGGTCAGAGCCCGGACCATCCGGTCGACATCCTCCGCGGTGCGCGCCGGCCAGTCGAGCAGACCGTCCTCGCGGGTGAGCCGCGCCGCGTAGGTCACCCCTTCTTCGGGCTGCGACGTGGCGACCGCGGTCCCGCGTTCGAGTGCGGCGAGCACCGCCACCAGCTCCTCGGCGCCGGCGATCGCGAGCGTCTCGGTCAGGCCGGACGCGGTCGCGTCAGCGCCGATGGGCAGCTCCCGGCGCGCGTACACGGGGCCGGTATCCAGTCCCGCCTCCATCCGCATGATGCAGACGCCGGTGGCGGNNACGTTGACCCCGCCGAAGCGATGGCCGTCGAGGAGGCCCGGGGGCAGGATCTGGCCGTACGCGGCCACCACCAGGACGTCGGCGCCGAGCCCGAGGATCTCCTCGACCACCGGCCTCGATCGGATGCGCTCCGGCTGCAGCAGGGGGATGCCGAGCTGCCCCGCCGCGTCGGCAACCGGCCGTGACGCAGGCCGGCCCCGATTTCCGGGGCGCGCCGGCTGGGTGACCGCAGCCAGCACCTCATGGCGCGCGTTGCAGGCGCGAAGGCTGGGGACGGCGAACTCGGCGGTGCCGGCAAAGACGATGCGCACGAGAGGAGAGCCTATCCGGTTCGGGGCACGTCTCCGAACGGAGCGGCACCTCAACCCCGGTGAGGGCCGCGGTGTCCAGCGCGTCAGACGGTGACGGACTCACCCTCGACGTTAGCGATCTCCTCGTCGCCCATCTCCTCGACCCGGCGCAGCGTGCTCGGGTCGGTGAGCCGGTCGGTGAAGAGGATGCCGTCCAGGTGGTCGATCTCGTGCTGGATGGCACGGGCCAGCAGGCCGGTCCCCTTGATCCGGACCGCCTTGCCGTGGCGGTTGAGCGCCTTGCAGACCACCTTGTCGGCACGCGCCACCTCCCCCACCATGCCGGGGATGGAGAGGCAGCCCTCGTAGGCGATCTGCTCCCCGTCCGCCTTGATGATCTCGGGGTTGGCGAGGTGGAGGAGCTGGTTGTCCACCTTGATCGTGATGACCCGAATCGAGACGTCGACCTGGGGGGCCGCCAGCCCGACGCCGGGCGCGGCGACCATCGTCTCCATCATGTCGTCCATGAGGCGGCGGATCGAATCGTCGACCTTGCCGACCTTGGGCGCCCTGCGGCGGAGAACGGGGTTGTCGTCGGCGACGGTGACGATCTTGAGGATGGACATTTGGTGTGATTCTCCGGCTCGGTCACATGACCGGGTCGACGTCGATGCTCCAGCCCCTACCCCGGGGCAGATGGGGTAGCGCCCTCTCAATCTCCTCCCCCCGCACCGTGAACTGCCACCGGTACTGACCGCGGAGGCGCTGCAGGAAGGCGGGGGTCGGACCGAGGACGTCGAGCCCGGAACCCGCGCCGAGAATAGCAGAGAGCCGCTCGACGGCCTGCTGGGCGGCGGCCTCGGCGGTCCCGTCCTCGGCGTGGCTGATGGTGCAGGTGACCAGCCGCGTGTAAGGCGGGAAGCGGTGGGTTCGCCTCACCCGGATCTCGTCGTGGGCGAAGCCTCGGTAGTCGTGGGTGACGGCGTGGCGGACCGCATAGTGGTCGGGGCTGTAGGTCTGGAGGATCACCCGGGCCGGCTCGTCGCCCCTCCCCGCCCGTCCGGCCACCTGCGTGATCAGGGAGAAGGTCACCTCCCCGCTCCGGTAGTCGGGGAAATGGAGGGAGGTGTCGGCGTTGACGATCCCGACCAGGCGGACCCTCCCCAGATCCCAGCCCTTGGCAACCATCTGGGTGCCGATCAGGCAGTCCGCGTCTCCGGCCCGGAAGCGCTCGTAGATCTCGAAGTAGGCATCGCGCTTCTGCACGGTGTCCCGGTCCATGCGGAGCAGGCGCAGCCCCGGGAAACGCTCCGCCACCTCCGCCTCCAGCCGCTCCGTCCCCATCCCCAGGCCCCGGATGGCGGTCGAGCCGCAGCCCGGACAGCGATCCGGGAGCGAACGGGAGCTGCCGCAGTAGTGACAGTCGCAGCGACCGCGGCCGGCGTGGTAGACGAGCGCGACGCTGCAGTTGGGGCAGCCGAGCGGCTCCCCGCAGCCGCGACAGAGCACGACGGTGGCGGTGCCGCGGCGGTTGAGGTAGAGGATCGACTGGCCGCCGTCGGTGCGGCTCGCCTCCAGGGCCCGGGCCAGGGAGAGCGAGAGCGGGCTCCGGTTGCCGGCGCGCAGCTCCTCCCGGAGGTCGACCACCTCGATGGGCGGGAGGGCCCGGCCGGTGATGCGCTCCGGGAGGGTGACCAGCTCCAGGCCGCCGGTGTGAGCCCGGTAGTACGTCTCGACCCGCGGTGTGGCACTCCCCAGCACCACCGGCACCCCGGCCCGCCGGCCCAGCTCGAGGGCGACGTCGACGGCGTGGTAGCGGGGCACCCGGTCCTGCTTGTAGGCGGAGGCATCCTCCTCGTCGACGACCACCACCCCGAGCCGCGGGAGCGGGGCAAAGACGGCGCTCCGGGAGCCGACCACGACATCGATCTCGCCGAGGCGCGCCCGTCGCCATTCGACCGCGCGCTCGGCGTCGGTGAGACCGGAGTGGCTCACCGCCAGCCGCCCGGGAAAGCGCGCCGCGAAGCGCCGGATCATCTGCGGGGTCAGGGCGATCTCGGGGACCAGGCAGATCGCCTGCCGGCCGAGGGCCAGGGCGGCGTCGATGGCCGCCAGGTAGACCTCGGTCTTGCCGCTCCCGGTGACGCCGAGCAGGAGCACCGCACGGTGCCGGCCGGTGGCGATGGCCTCGAGGAGCGGCGCGGCCGCCTGCCGCTGCGCCGGCGTCAGCAAGGGCGGTTGGAGGGCCGTGCCCTCGGCGCGGGCGGCCGTCAGCGCGGCGGAGATCGTGCGCGGCCCGCGGCGCCTCCCGGTCTTCGGTCCGGCGGTGCGCACCCCCCTGGGCACCATCGCCTTGATCACCTCGGGCAGCGGCGCGCAGTACCGGTCCGCGATCCACTCGGCGAGCCCGACCATGGCCTCCGAGAGGAGCGGCTCCTCATCCAGGACGGCGGAGATGGGCCGGGCGTCGGCATGGTCGGATTGCTCCAGGACGGCGACCACGAGGCCGGGCAGGGAGCGGGCACCGAAGGGGACCTGGACCCGCACCCCCGGTCGAATTGATTCGCGAAGCTCGTCGGGGACGCTGTACGTGTACCGCTCCTGGGGAAGCATCCCCCGGGTGTCGGGCACGACCGAGACGAACAACGGTGCGGTCACAGCCAGCATGATGCGCGCCGCGGGTGGGGCGGGGAACCCGGCCGGCCCTTCCGCCGGGAACCGCAGCGGGCCCTCGCGCGTCTAAGGCGTGCACGACAAGCGAGCGAGGTGCCCCATGAAAGCGCGACTGATCCTGCTCAGCACGATGAGCATCGTGACCCTGGCGGCTGCGGCCGCATGCGGCGCGGCGGCCGTCCGGAGTGGCTCCTCGGCCAGGGTCGCGGAAGCTGTGCCCGCCATGGCACCGGCGGGCTCCCACGCGGGGTCGTCCAGTGCCGGCTCGCTCCGCGCGGGGGTCCCGAGCGGCGGCAGCTCCAGCGGCACGAGCGGATCCTCGACGTCGCTCAGCGCCGACACCTCCTCCGGCGACATCGTGCTGGGGTCGCCGGGGGCGGACGTCGCCCGCTCGGTCACCGCCGCCTACACGGTTCCGACCGGCACCTTCCTGCAGTCGTTTGACACCGTGATCGCGACCGGTGTCGCGCTCAACGGGTACGTGATCAGCTCACGGACCTCGCCCAACGCGAAGGGCCGGATCGTGAGCGGTCAGGCGACCCTGGCCATCCCGACGGCCAGCATGGCCAGCCTGCTCAACAGCCTCCCCTCCGACTTCACCGCATCCTCGATCAACTTCTCGAGTGTCGACGACACCAACTCCATCGTCGACCTCAACGCGCGCCTCACCTCCGCGCAGGCCCACCTCACCGCGCTCCAGGCGCTGCTCGCCAAGGCCACCTCCCTGAACGACATCACCACCCTGGAGCAGCAGATCGAGGACGTGGAGACCTCGATCGACACCGACCAGGGTCAGCTCAACTCGCTCACCCAGGCGGTCACCTACGCGACGGTCACCGTCCAGCTCAAGGAGCGTGGCGCGGTCACGGTCGCGGTCAAGAAGGTTGCCACCGGTCCGTCCGTCTCCAGCGGGGTGTCCAAGGGCTGGAACAACATGCTCCTCATCGTGACCGTCGCCCTGGAGGTGCTGGTGACGGCGATCCCGGCGCTGGTGCTGCTGGCGATCAGTGGGGCCGTGTGGCGGCTCCGGCGTCGCCGT
>PLOF01000033.1 GCA_003142035.1 Candidatus Dormiibacterota bacterium | reverse complement strand
CGAGTCTGGGCGCCCCGACCAGCTGGTCAGCTAACGGTCAGTTTTGAGTTCACCGGGAGCACTTGCTTTGGTGTTGGCCGGGCTCGGCCGAGACCCGGGGTGCAGAAGCAAGTGTTGCTCCGGACCACCACTTCAGAAGCAAGTTCTCTATCACCACCGCACCGGCACGCCAGGGGTCTGATCGCCGCCCTGGAGCCGCCCTCAGGAGCGCGGTAGCCCTTAGAGAAGGTCCAGGAACGCGGCCGGCGAGAGCACCGGCGGCACCACCGTCGCGAGGCTGGTGAGGTCCTTGTCCCCGGACACCAGGTGGTCGACGTCAGTGGCCTGGGCCAGGGCGATCAGGTAGTGCGCTCGGCCCTAGAAGTCTCGTTCTCTATCGTCATGTTCGTCGTCTTGGCTGTTCACCCGAGGCCAAGGGCATCGGTTCAACGCTCGCGGTCACGGCGTCAGCCGGCGGACCAGAACGCAGCGGCGGCGAACTGCTCGAAACTGCGCGGCGGCCGCCCAGTGACGCGCTTGACGTCGGGCGTCACCCTGTCCTCAGCGCCCGCGGCGATGACCGCGTCGAGCTCGGCCAGTGCCTGCGCGAACGGCAGCGGGTAGGTGCGGGCGAGCCGCTCGACCAGCTCAGCCGGCGTCACCGACTCGAAGGCCACGGGACGACCACGAGCCGCGCCGACGACCTGGGCTACGCGCCGGTAGCTCAGCGCCTCGGGCCCGGTCAGGACCAGCTCGGTCGCCGGCCTCTTCTCGTCGAGCAGCGCGTGCACGGCGACGGCGGCTATGTCGTCAGCGTCGACGAAGCCGACTCGTCCCTCGCCGGTGGCGGTCACGATGCGGTCCTCGTCGCGGACCATCCGAGCCAGGTAGTGCTTACCGGTCACGTTCTGCATGAACCATGAGGGCCGCAACACCACGAAGTCGTCGGGGCCGCCCTCGGCGAGAGCCTGATGCACGGCGCCGACACCCGGGCCGCCCATCGGGAAGACCGAGTTGCCGAGCAGCACCAGCCGTTCGACGCCGTTGCGGCGGGCCAGCTCGATGAACGGCACCATCAAAGGCGCGACGACGAGGCCAGCGGGCGGGACGAGGTAGGCACGATCGCAGCCTTCGAGCGCCGCCGGCCAGGTGCCGCGATCGTGCCAATCGAAGTCGACGTCACTGCCGTGCCGGCTAGCGGTACGCACTTCGGCCCCGGCCGAGCGCGCTCCCGCGGCTACGCGCGACCCAGTCGTCCCGGTGGCGCCCGTGACGAGCGCTCGAAAGCCGCTCATGACGCCTCGGCCGGGCCAGCCCGGTCGCTCAACGCGCCCGGGTTCCAATACTCACGGTACGACACGACCTGCCCACCGGCCGAACGGACGACGACAACGTAGCGTCTCGCGTAGGCCCTACCGCTATCAAGCATTCGAAGGCTGATCGTCATTTCCGCCACGATCGTCCCGGCCACGTCGGTCTCGTACACAACCAGGTCGCTGATCTCATCGTAGGCGGCGCGTGCGAGCAGCGGCTCCAGGTAGCGGCGAAGGTCCTCGCGTCCGCGCACCCGCTGCGGCCGGCCGGGCGGGGCGAAGGGGAACTCGACCTCGACATCTTCGCTGCACAGGTCGAGGTAACCGCCGAGGTCACCGCCGGCGAGGCGCTCCAAGCCCGCTCGGAACAGCTCTGCAGTCTCCGACATACCGCCCTCTTTGTTGTTTGCGATCCGGACCGACAGCCCGGTTGGCAAACTATACTATGCGGACCGGCAGTCCGCTAGGTAAAGGAGGCTCCACGACGTGACGCGCGCCGAGCGATCTGACGCCGCGCGCAACCGTGCCGCCGTGCTCGCCGCCGCCGACGAGCTGTTCGCAACGGTGCCGGAGCCAGCACGGTTGTCCATGGACGACGTGGCAGCAGCCGCCGGCGTGGGCAAGGGCACGTTGTTCCGCGCCTTCGGCAACCGGGCCGGGCTCCTCCAGGCCCTATGGCAGCGTAGGTACGAGCCTCTCCGTTACGCGATCGAAAGCGGGCCGCCGCCCCTCGGCCCGGAGACCGACCCGCGCCAGCGCATCGCGGCCATTCTCGACGCCATCCTCGTTGTCAAGCTCGACAACCGCCATTTGACCCTCGCGGTCGAAGAACGTTCCGGGGGCACGAGCCTTTACGAGCAGCCGCAGTACCAACTGGTGCACCAGCTGCTGTGCGACCTGGTGCGCGCCGCCGGGGGCGGCGGCGACAGCGAACTGCTCGCGCACCTGCTGCTCGCGGCGGTTCGAGCCGACCTTCTCAACCACCTCGCCAGCCGCCGGGGGATCTCCCGCCGCCGCTTGCGCGCTGCCCTCGCCAGCGCGGTCGATCTCGTCCTGGAGGCCGCTGATGCCTCGCCGCCATCAGATTAAGGGTGGCCCCGTCGTCATGAGAGGCTTGTTGGTCCCTTCCATCGACGTCCACCAGCTGCGAAGCAAGTTCAGCAGTTGACCTCGTGACCGCCTATGCGAGTGACGAAGGTCGAATGCGCTTGCTTTGGGCGCAAGAGGTCCCCAGTTCGAGTCTGGGCGCCCCGACCAGCGGGTCAGCTGACGGTCAGTTTTGAATTCGCCTGGTGCACTTGCTTTGGTTCTTGGTGGGCCCGCGCCGGGCACCCGGAGTGCAGAGGCAAGTGCTGCTCCGGGCCACCATGTCAGAAGCAAGCGCTCTGTCTAAATGCACTGGCGGGCCAAAGGGGTCCCATGGGTACCCTGGAGCAACCCTCAGGCGCGCGCGGCAGCGGTCAGAGAAGGTCCAGGAACGCCACCGGCAACTCGCCGTGGACGTGCGCGGCGGCGCAGGGAAGACCCGCGAAGACCATGGCCTCGAGCGCCCACCAGCGCCGCGTCACTGCTGCGGTCATGGCGGCGTCATCCACTTGAGAGTCGAGGTGCTCCAATGCATCTATGGACTGAAGCCCGCCGCCGCCGTGCGGTAGGGACGGAAGAAGGCGCGCAGCTCCTCCGCGTAGAGCTCGGGCTCCTCGAACGGCGCGAAGTGCCCGCCACGAGGAGGCTCGGTTACGCGGACGGCGTTCGTCGTGCGCTCGAGCCATGCCCGCGGCGGGCGGACAATGTCGCCGCGGAAGAGCGAGAAGCCGGACGGTACCTCGACCCGGCGGGCGTGTTGCGCGGGCGGAATCGCGGCGTTCGCGCGGTACATGCGCATCGAGGAGCCGATCGTCCCCGTGAGCCAGTAGAGCGTGACGTTCGTGAGAATCTCGTCCTTCGTGAAGCGCCGCTCGACGTCCCCGTCGCAGTCGCTCCACGCCCGGAGCTTCTCGACGATCCAGGCGGCGAGCCCGGCGGGCGAGTCGGTGAGCCCGAAGGCGGCGGTCTGGGGCTTCGTGCGGTGCATGGCGGCGTAGGCGCCCTCGGTGGCACCCCAGGCCGCCGCGCCCTCGATCCAGGCGCGCTCCTCGGGCGCGAGGTCCGCCGGGTCGCCCGTGAACACCGGGATACCCGCGTCGGTGCGGTGGACGGCCACTACCCGGTTGGGGTGGTCGAGCCCGAGGTAGCGGCTCACATGGCTGCCCATGTCGCCGCCCGCTGCGCCAAACCGCGCGTAGCCGAGGACCCGCATGAGCTCGGCCCATAGGCCGGCGACGGCGATCGAGTCGAGGGGCGGGCCGATGGGGTGGTCGGAGTAGCCAAAGCCCGGCATGTCGGGCACGACCACGTCGAACGCGTCGGCGGGGTCGGCGCCGTGGGCGCCGGGGTCGGTGAGGAGTGGGACGACCTTCGCGTAGCGCCAGAAGGAGTCTGGCCAGCCGTGGCTCAGGACCAGCGGCAGGACGGGCCCGGCTGGCGCGGCGGCCCGGACGTGCACGAAGTGAATCCCGAGGCCGCCGAGCCGGACGCGGAACCGGGGGAGCCGGGCGAGCGCCGCCTCCTGAGCCGGCCAGTCGAACCCGTCCGTCCAGTAGGCGACGAGCTCACGGAGGTAGTCGAGATCCGTGCCGAGCGACCACCCTGCGTCCGCGGGCGCATCCGGCCAGCGCGTCGCGCGCAACCGCACGCGGAGGTCCTCGAGCGCCCCGGGAGGGGTCTGCGAAAAGAACGGCTCGGGGCGGGGCGGGAGGTCCAGGACAGGATTCATCTTACCGGCTTACCGGCCGCGCCGGCGGGTTGGCGGGGGCAGCGTCGTATTGCTTCCGGAACTGCTCCTGACCCTTGAAGCAAGTGCTGGCCGAAGGCACGGATGGCGAAGCAAGTAGCCGAAGCGAATTCGAGAAGGCCTATGCGAACGACAAAACCAGAAGGCGCTTGCTTTGGGCGCAAGAAGTCCCCAGTTCGAGTCTGGGCCCCCCGACCAGCGGGTCAGCTAACGGTCAGTTTTGAATGCTCGTGGCCCGCACTGGTCAGCACGAGTACGAGATCGTGAACGCCGCCCTGCGCAGCCTCCTTGGCCTGACCCGGGCTCGCCCCAGCCCTCAGGGCTTTGGCGGTCGCTCCGCGGGCTGGGAGCCAGCGATGTTGCTGAGTAGCGCGCAGGCGCGGGCGATCGCGTTCTGATCCTCGGGGCTGAGTGCTTGTAGTTGGGCGTCCAGCCAGGTATTGCGTTGGATGCGGGCGGCGAGGGCGAGCTCGGCGCCCTCGGGAGTGGTGCTGAACAGCACTTTCCGGCGGTCGTTCAGATCGGGAGTGCGGATCGCGTAGCCGGCCGAGGTCAGCCGGTTCACGGTCTGACTCATCGAGGCGGGGGCGACATGGCCCTGTTCGCTGAGCTCGGTCAGGGTGTGCGGGCCGTTCTTGTGCAGCCAGGTGAGGACGTCGAGCGCCGTGTCTCCGAGGGTGCCCTCTGGCCGTTCGCTGCGGAACCGGCGGTAGAGCCGACCGACCGCCGACCGTACTTGGCCGCCGAGACCGGCCTCTTCGGCGGTGCCGGATTGTTCGCGGCTTGCATTTGTCTCCATGGGTCGTTAGCATACCTAAAAGTCTGTCTTTAGTATACCTAAGCACCGAGGAAACCGAGATCGCCTGATGCGTCTCAATCGGAGCGCCCCATGACATCCGCTATCCCCGCCGGCGAATCGACCGTGAGGGGCAAGCCGTTCTCGTGGCGGTTTACCACCCCGCTCTTCATCGGGGCGGCCTTGAACGCGGTCAACACTTCCATGATCGCCACTGCGCTCGTGCCGATCGCGACCGGCCTGCACGTCTCGGTCGGGCAGACCGTTTCCCTGGTCACTGCCCTGTACCTGGCCAGTGCGATCGCCCAGCCCACGGCAGGGAAAGTCGCGGAGGTCTTCGGTGCCCGCCGCGTCTTCCTCGTCGGGATCGTACTGGTGGTGCTCGGGGGTGTCCTCGGCGGGGTGGCGCAGAACCTCCTCATGCTGCTGATCGCCCGGGTGCTGATCGGGTTGGGCAGCTCCTGCCCCTACCCGGCGGCGATGATGCTGATCCAGCGGCGCGCCAAAGCTGCCGGGATGGAAAAACCGCCCGGGGGCGTGCTGGGCGGTCTGCCGATCGCCGGCATGGCGACCGCTTCTCTTGGCCTGCCGATTGGTGGAGTGCTCGTCGAGGCTGCCGGGTGGCGCTGGGTGTTCCTCGTCAACGTTCCCGTGGCGCTCATCGCCCTGGCCGCAGCGCTGATCTGGATCCCACGCGACCCCGCACAGCAGACCCCGAAATACGCCCGCGATGTTCTCTCCCGCATCGACCTGACCGGCATCATCGGCTTCGCCCTGGCGATGACCGCACTGCTCTCGTTCCTGTTCTCAATCCCGGAACCGAACTGGACCATGCTGGGCGCGGCCGTGGTCCTGTTCGTCGCCCTGACCCTGTGGGAACTGCGCGCCAAGCACCCGTTCGTCGACGTGCGGCTGCTCGTCCGCAACGCGGCGCTGACCCGGACGTACCTGCGCTACGCCTTGGTTGCCCTGTGCGTGTATGTCGTCCTTTACGGCATCACCCAATGGTTGGAGGCCGGACGCCATCTGTCCGCGCTCGGCGCCGGATTGCTCCTGCTGCCGATGAGCGTGATCTCCGGCGTGGTCGTCGTACCGATCTCCAGGCGTAATCTAATTCGCGGCCCTGTTATCGTCGCCGCCCTGGCCAGCCTGGTGGGGTCCGCGGGCGTGCTGTTCCTGGCCTCGGACACCAACATCGTCTGGATCGTTCTGATCACCCTGGTCTTCGGCGTCGCACTCGGTACCACCGCCAGCGGCAACCAGACCGCCCTCTACACCCAGGCCCCACGCGAGCAACTCGGCGTCGCATCCGGACTGTTCCGCACCTTCGGCTACGTCGGCTCCATCGCCTCCTCCGCCATCACCGGCATCGTCTTCCACAAAAGCGTCAGCGACAGCGGCGTCCACCTTATCGCCCTGATCATGATCGGCGTGAGCATCTTCGCCGTGGGCCTCTCGGTCTTCGACCGCAGACTCCGCAACCCCGACCTCCCCACCCTCCAGGCATAGAGAAGGAACTAAGACTATGCCCGCAAATCCCCTCGGTCACGCATTGCGCAACCGACGCGCCGGTCACCACACGCTGGTCTGGGCGCGTCCCGACCTGCAAGCACCCGAAAACTTCACCCTCACCAGCCCTGCCTTCACGCACGGCACCCCCATCCCCGAGCGACATCGCGGCCGACTTTTCGGCGCCAACATTTCACCCGCCCTCGCCTGGACACCACCACCCACCGGCACCGCGGAACTCGTGCTCATCGTCCAAGACCCCGACGCCCCCACGGGGAAACCCGCCACCCATGCACTCACGGTCGGCATTGGCCCATCGCTAAGGGGCATTCCGGAAAACGGCCTCGCCCATCCCAGCCCGATCGGCGGACTCAAACACGGCAAGGGCGCCCTCGGCCACCGCGGCTGGGCCGGCCCCATGCCCCTCCGCTCGCACGGACCACACTCCTACGTCTTTCAACTCTTCGCCCTGGACTACCAGCCCCAGCTGCCCGACACGTTCACCGTGACTGATGTCGTCCACGCTATGACCGGACACGTGATCGCACGCGCCCGGCTCGACGGCACCTACGAAATCCGGTAGTCGCTGACC
>PLOF01000131.1 GCA_003142035.1 Candidatus Dormiibacterota bacterium | reverse complement strand
CCGAGCGGGCCGTGACCTACCGCCTGCGGAACGGGTTCGACCACCGGAAGGCCCACATGGCCGTGGTCGTGCAGAAGATGGTCTTGCCCCAGGCGGCCGGCATCCTCTTCACGGCCGACCCCGTCACGTCAAACCGGAAGGTCGCTTGCGTGGAGGCCAGCTTCGGCCTCGGCGAGGCCCTGGTCGCCGGCCTGGTGAACGCGGACGTCTACAAGGTGCGGGACGGTGAAGTCGTCGCCAAGGCGGTCGCCACCAAGCAGCTTGCCATCCACGCCTCGCCGGCAGGTGGGACGCAGCAGCTGGCGATCGAGCCAGAACGTCGGGAGCAGCCGGCGTTGACCGATGCGCAGGTTGTGCGGCTCGCGCAGCTGGGACGGCAGATCGAAGCGCACTTCGGCCACCCGCAGGACATCGAATGGTGCCTGATCGACGATGAGTTTCAGATCGTCCAGAGCCGCCCGATCACCACGCTGTTTCCCATCCCCGTGGCCAACGATCAAGAGAGCCACGTCCACGTCTACGTCTCCGTCGGTCATCAGCAGATGATGACCGACCCCATGAAACCCCTGGGGCTCTCCCTGTGGCAGCTGACGGCGCTGCGGCCCATGTCCGAGGCCGGCGGGAGACTGTTCGTCGACGTCACCCGGGATCTGGGTTCGCCAACAAGTCGCGCAGGCCTCCTGAAGGCCCTGGGGAGATCCGATCCGCTGATCGGGGACGCGCTGCAGACCATCGTCGAACGCGGCGACTTCATCCCGACGCTCCCGGACGGGGGTCCTGCCGGGGCGCCGGCCGGCGGCGCGCAAGCCCCGATCGAGACCGATCCGGCCATCGTCGTCGAGCTGATCGAGCACAGCCAGGCCTCCATCGCCACCTTGAAGCGCGACATCCGGACGAAGTCTGGATCGGCCCTGCTCGACTTCATCCTGGCGGACATCCCGGAGCTGAAGCGGATCCTGTTCGATTCGCACAGCCATCAGGTGTTCATGGCGGCGATGGAGGCCACCTGGTGGCTCAACGAGCATCTGCAGGCGTGGCTGGGCGAGAAGAACGCGGCCGACGCGCTCACGCAATCCGTCCCCCACAACGTCACGTCGGAGATGGGCCTGGCGCTCCTGGACGTCGCGGACGTGATCCGCCCGCATCCGGACGTGGTGGCTTTCCTGCAGCACGTCGAGGACGAGAGCTTCCTGGACGAGCTGCCCACACTCGCAGGCGGGCGGGAGGCGCGAGACGCCATCCAGGCCTACCTCGACAAGTACGGCATGCGCTGCGTCGGCGAGATCGACATCACGAGGCCGCGGTGGAGCGAACGCCCCACCACCCTCGTGCCCGTGATCCTCGGCAACATCAAGAACTTCGAGCCGGGCGCCGGCGAGCGGCGCTCAGAGCAAGGCCGGCAGGAGGCCTGGAAGAAGGAACGGGAAGTGGTGGAGCGATTGCGCGCCCTGCCGGACGGGGAGCGAAAAGCCGGAGAGACCAAGCGGATGATCGACCGGGTCCGGACCTTCATCGGGTACCGGGAGTATCCGAAGTACGGCATGGTCAGCCGCTACTTCGTCTACAAGCAGGCCTTGCTGGAAGAGGCCGAGCGCCTCGTGCAGGCTCACGTGCTAAGTGAGAAGGAAGACATCTTCTACCTGACGTTCACGGAGCTCCACAACGTCGTGCGCACGAACCAGGTGGATGACGAGCTCGTCCGCCAGCGCCAGGACGCGTTCAGGTCGTACCAGGCGCTCACGCCGCCCCGGGTGCTCACGTCGGATGGCGAGGTCGTCGTCGGAACGTACCGACGCGTCGATGTCCCGGCCGGCGCGCTGGTCGGCTTACCGGTTTCCGCCGGTACCGTCGAGGGGCGGGCCCGCGTCATCCTGGACATGGCCGAGGCGGACCTCGAAATGGGCGACATCCTGGTCACCGCCTACACCGACCCCAGCTGGACGCCTGTGTTCGTCGCGATCAAGGGCCTGGTGACGGAGGTGGGGGGCCTGATGACCCATGGCGCGGTGATCGCACGGGAGTACGGCTTGCCGGCCGTCGTGGGGGTGGAGCATGCCACCCGGCTGATCCGGAATGGGGAGCGGATCCGCGTGCACGGAACGGATGGGTACGTCGAGATCCTGCGTTAGGTGACGGGAAACGTCACCTTCACATCCAGAATACCCTGAGTGCGTCCGGCCCGTTGAGGGCCACCAGCCCGATGCCCGTGGATCAGTGAGCTGCAGTGGAGGCGAGCGTCGAGGCGAAGATCTGCCATGCGAGCAAGCTCTTCGCGACGAGAGAGAGGGCGATGTACACCCGCTCCCCGTACAGGTAGTCCCTCCACCTGCCCACCCGCTTGTACTGCAGCAGCTGGTTGACGGCAAAGCAGTCAAAGAAGACGAATATCGAGAAGAAGATGGCGTACACGAATCCAGGGGCGTGCTGGTTGGCGCCTGGTGCGTACAGGTAGATCGCGATCGCGATCCACGGGATCACGCCGGCGATGCAGCCGATCCAGAAGGGGCCAAGCCCCGCGCCCGGGGCCTCATAGCGCTCCTGCATCCAACCGAACCCAATCATCGAGGCGTTCACCCCAATCAAGGCAACCAGCGCTGCGATATCACCGATGCCGACCAGCATGGCGATCAGCACGATCATGATTGACGCGCTGAGCGAGTACTCCAGCCAGCGATAGGGGTTGCGACCCTTAAGCAGCTCGGCCTTGTAGGAATTCCAGCGCGGACCGGCCACGGTGAAGTGCGCCAGCGCTGAGAGCGCAAAGAAGGCCGCGATCGCCCAGGCGAAGTTGACGCTGAACAAGGTGACCGCGTGATGGCCAACGCCGGGCCCCGGAGGCCCCGCCAGGTAAATGGCCCGAACCGGCAGCGAGAAGCTGTTGGCCAGGAGCACGATGACCACGGCTTGCGCCAGATGGAGGCATCCCGCAACGAGGTTGTAGGGACGAAGACCCGCTACTCGTGGAGGCTGTCCGGCCACCTCCGCATTATGTCCCAGAGTCGCGAGATTTGCATGCTTTCGTTGTCATGTCCCGACCTTGGCCGCCGGTTTCGCCCGCAGCAGTTGCACGAGCGAGCCCGCGGCCACAGCCGTCCCGGCGACAGCCGCGAGCCGAGCCATCGACTTCGGCAGGCGAGGGCCCAGCACCCAGCGACCCGATCCGGAGCTGATCAACCCGACCGCCAACGCCAGATTGGTCAGAGGCAACTCGAAGCCCTTCTTCTGCGCCATCGGCCCCTGCTTGCGGTGCACCGCCGTGGCCACGACCATGGCGCCCGCGATGGCGAGCGGTCCCAGCGGAGCGGCCACGCCTGTCACGGTGAGCACTCCACCGCCGAACTCGCTCGCGCCCGCAGCCAGAGCCATGGCCTTCCCCGGCCGCATGCCCTGCGCCTCGAACGCGGTCGCCGTAGCGTCAAGGCCTGGTCCGCCGAAGCTGCCGAAGAGCTTCTGTGCTCCGTGGACGGCGAGGTACCCGCCGAGGACGGATCGGGTGGCGAGGAGACCAATGTCGCGCATCTNNCGCGCTGCGCCGCCTCCACCTCCGCGAGCGGAAAGCGCTGGCCGACGAGCGGCTTCAGCTTTCCGTCGACGACGAGCGCGGCCAGCTGACCGAGAACCCGCCGGACGTCCGGCGCCGCCCGCACCCCAGCCGCGCGGACGCCGTGCTGCTCGGCCCGCTCGAGCTGTGGCATCCCCGACGCCGAGACGAGGATGCCCCCTTTTTTGAGGACGCTCCACGATCGGTCGGTGACATCGCCTCCGACGGTGTCGAGGACCACATCGACATCACCGACCGTCTCGTCGAAGCGTGAGACCGAGTAGTCGACGACCTCGTCCGCACCCAAAGAACGGACGAAGTCGAGGTTGGCCGTTGAGGTGGTGGCAATGACGTGGGCGCCCTTCCAGCGACCCAGCTGGACCGCCAGCCCGCCCACCCCGCCGGCGCCACCGTGAATCAGCAGGCGCTGACCGCTCTCCAGGCCCGCGATCTCGAAGAGCCCCCACCAGGCGGTGATACCGCCGTTGGGCAGGGTCGCAGCCTCCACGAAGCTCAGGACCTTTGGCTTCCGGGCAATCGACTGCGCCGGGGCGATGGCGTATTCGGCGTACGCCCCCTGGCCGCGGCCGAAGACGTCGTCGCCGAGGCTGAACTCGGTCACGCCGGGGCCCAGCTCGGAGACGGTGCCGGCGAGCTCGATCCCGGGAACGTGGGGCAGCTCGACGGGCAGGAAAGCCTGGAGGTTGCCGGAGCGGAGCTTCCAATCGATGGGGTTCACCCCCGCGGCGCGCACCTCGACCAGTACCTCGCCCGCCTTGGGCCGGGGGCGGGGCACTTCGTCGACCCGCAGTACCGATGGGTCACCGTAGTCGTGGAACCGGACCGCCCGCATCAGATCGGCGCTGGCTGCCATGGTCTACCTCCGCACCATCCCCAGTCTAGGGACCACCCCCTCCCCCACCCACCTCACAGCTGGGCCGCGGGAAGGGGGAACGTCACCTCCACCTCCAGGCCGCCGTCCGGGTGCGGGCGAGAGGCGATGGCGGCGCCATGCGCGTCCGCGATGGCCTGGACGATGGAGAGACCGAGCCCGGTGCCGCGGTCCCCACGACGCGTTCGTTCGGGGGCCATCCGCTGAAATGGCTGGAAGAGCCGATCGATCTCGGCCTCCGGTACCACGGGCCCTCTGTTGACCACCCGCAGCACCGCCCGTGCCCCCCGGTGACCGTCGAGACCTCCACGGATCCACCGTCGACGTTGTGGCGGATCGTCGCCCAGGTGATGGGCGAGTCGCTGGTGCAGGGCCTGATCGGGGGTGGACTCGGGGTGGGGGTGGGCTACCTCGGCGCTTTCGTCTTCACCAAGCTGGTTCCCACCGTGCAGGCGGACGAGAGCCCCGGGGGCGGCTCGGCGCCGACCTTCGGCGGCGCTCCGCAGACGATTTCTGGGGGAGTGCCGGTGCCCGTGGGGGGGCTCCTCTTCCAAGGGGGCCATCTCCAGCACCTTCGGCAACCCTCTGAAGCCCGTGACCGTGCACATGACCGCACCGCTCAGCCTCGAGATCCTGCTGGTGGCCATCGCCCTGGCCGTGGCCGGCGGCCTGATCGCTGGTGCCGTCGGCGGCTGGCAGGCCTCCCGGCTAAGGCCGGCCGCGGCCCTGCGCCGGGTGGAGTAGCCAGATGCTCAGGACCCTCTCCGACCGCATCAGCGCGGGCGCCGTCCCGCACCTGGAGACCTCCGATGTACCAGCTGCATGACCTCTCCCGAGCGCGTCGGCATCGCGCGGGCGCTGGTCAAGAAGCCCAAGGTCATCCTGGCCGACGAGCCCACGGGCAACCTCGACGAGACAACCCGCATCGAGATCGTCGCCATCATGGAGCGGCTCTGGAAGGACCGCAAGCTCAGCCTGATCGTGGTCACCCACGACTCGTCACTGGCCCGCCGCGCCCCGCGCACCGCCCTACTCGACCGTGGCCGGCTCTCCGTCCGCAGCAACGCACAGAAGTCCGAGCACGCCCCGCCGCCTCGAACTAGACCCTGCGCGCCGCCTGCGTGCCTCCCGCCGAGGCGTTCGGTTCGATGTGAGCCGCCCGCCCCAGGGCAGCGGGCTCCTACCGGCGCGTGCTCGGACGCGAGGCGCAGCCCACGCACAAGGTGGTCCACGGGACCGCCTCCAACCTCTCGGTGGGTATGGCCTCGCCACACCCCTGGCAGGTGCCGTAGGTGCCATCGCGGAGACGGTCGAGCGCGGTGTCGATCTGCGTGATGGTCTGGTACAGGGTTCGCGCCTGGTAGGCGCCGGTCATGCGCTCGATGGCATACGCGGTGCCGTCCCCGATGCGCTTCCCGAACTGCAGGTTGGCGGATTCCGCGGGGTCGTGCTCACTGAGGGCTCGCACTTGGTCCTCCAGAGTGCGCCGCCTCTCCTCCAGCCCAGCTCGGATCACGCCCGCGTCCGGCGTCACGCCGCGTCGCCTCACGATTCAGCCTCCAGATCGTGGCCGCACCGATCGTATCCCACCTACCAAGCGAGTTCGCCGGCATCCTCCTGGAAGGTGCCGGTGGGGCCGTCCTTGCCGATGCTGGCCATGCGGACGATGACTTCGGCGCCCTCCTCGACGGGCCGGCCCCCACCGCCACCGCCGCCGAGGTGGGTGGCGGTGTGGCCGGGCTCGACCGCATTGAACTTGATGTCTGGAAGGGCCTTGGCGTACTGGAGTGTGAGCATGGAGACCGCGGCCTTGCTCGCGCCGTAGACGATGGCGGGGACGTGGGATGCGGGCCGCTCGGGATTGGTGACGGCCCAGAACGAGCCGAGAGCGCTGGAGACGTTGACCACGACCGGGTTCTCCGATTTGCGCAGCAGCCGCAGTGCGGCCTGGGTGACACGGATGACGCCGATCGTGTTGGTGTCGAATACCTTGAGTGCGTCTGGGCCGTTGAGGGCCACGAGCCCGATGCCGGCGTTGTTGACGAGGATGTCCAGGTGACCTTCTCGTTCCTCGATCACGCCCATGGCGCTCTCCACGGACGCGTCGTCGGTGACGTCGAGCTGCACGAACCGGGCACCCAGCTCAGACGCCGCGGTCTCCCCGCGCTCGATGCTGCGCGCCCCGATGTAGACGGTGTGCCCACGCTCGATCAGTTGGCGGGCAGTCTCGCGTCCGAGTCCCTTGTTGGCGCCGGTGATGAGCGTCACGGTCATGACTTGCTCTCCATTGTTCTTGGCTGAACCCGGCCCAGCCCTTCGCCGTGAAGCTGGGTGAGCCGCTTTGCGGCGGCTGCGCTCATGGACGCCTCAGGAACCTGAAATAGAACGCCACGAACACCAGTACAATCCCAACGTTTGCTAACAGCCGCTCCCCGGACTGGTTCCTGAAGAACAGTACGTCCACGACGACCACGACGGCTATCATCGCGAGCCCGTAAAGTATTGCCATTCTTCCCATCATTCCATCCTACTCTGCGCGGTTCTCCCAAGAGGGGCCCAGGGAGGTCAGCTTGCCCGGTAGCGCCCCGCGAGCTGAGGCGTCTGGCCTCGGAAGGCTGCGAGGTCGGCGCTGAACACGGCGTCCAGCAGCTCCGACCTCTCGACCCCAGGTGCGCAAACGACCTCGCCCCGCTCCAAGCCCCGCAAGCTGGCGGTCACCACATCATCCGCTGACATTCGTGCCACGGAGCTGAGGTCCAGTCCTTGGCGTTCGTGAAACTCGGTCGCCACGACACCGGGGCACAGCGCCTGCACGTGGAGGCCGTGAGACTTGAGCTCCTCGTGCAGGACCTGCGACAGAGCGACGATGTGCGCGAGTGCGGCGGTGTAGACCGCCCGACGAAGCGGTAGTTCCTCGAGGGACGCTGGCCCGCTGAAAGCCAGCATGCCCGACACGTTGATGATCGTTCCCTTGCCTCGGCTCACCATGCCCGGGGCCGCGGCGCGGGCCAGCATGGTCGGAGCGACGACCTTCACATGCAGAAGCTCGTTCGCTTTGTCGGCCGGAAGGTCGACGAACGGCATGTAGTGCGCGACCCCGGCGTTGTTGATCAGCACGACGAGGGGCTCCTCCGCGCACACTTCGGCGACGGCCTCAACCCCGGCGTCAGTGCCAAGGTCGGCGACCAGGGGACGCACCTGGACTTCGGGAAGTGCAGCCACGAGCTGATCGAGCCGATCCCGACGCCGGCCCACGGCCACGAGGTCGTAGCCCTCGACGCCGAGCCGGAGAGCGAAGGCGCGGCCAATGCCGGAGGAGGCCCCGGTGATGAGCGCCAGCCCGGTCATGATCGTCGCCCTCGGTTCGGTGTGATGGTCGGGTTGTTCCTCATGGTCGATCCTTCTTCCTCGCCGATTATCGTCGCCAGGCCCAGAATCCCGCTCGCGCCGGCCGGGTACACTTCCCCGATGCCCATCACCCGCGAGCTTGTCGAGGACGTGGCGGCGTGGGCCGGCGGATGGCTCGGGCGCCGCCAGCGCACCCTCCGGATCCCAGGGGTGCAGTTCGCGATCGCCCATCAGGGAACCATCGTGACGACGGGCGCCCATGGGATGGCGGACCTGGGCGCGGGGGAGGCGCTCAGCACTCGACACGCCTTCCACATTGCCTCTCACTCGAAGACGTTCACGGCCACGGCGATTCTCCAGCTCGCCGAGACCGACCCTCCGTCGCTTCGACTGGACGACCGTCTGGTTCGGTACCTGCCGCCCTCCCCCGCCGGGCTGTCCCGGCTCGGCGGCCTCACCATCACCGACCTCCTCCATCACGGCTCGGGGATGACCCGCGACGGCGTGGATGGCGACTACTGGCAGCTCCAGCACCCCTTCCCCGACGCCGCCGAGTTGCTCTCTCTTCTGGAGCGAAGCGCGTCGCCCTACCCCGCCAATGACCGTTTTCACTACTCCAACATCGCCTACTCGCTGCTCGGCCGGGTCATCGAGCAGGCGGCGGGCTGCAGCTACGCCGAGTTCGTGCAGCGGTCGATCATCGACCGGCTCGGGCTCACAGACACCGCCCCCGACTTCGACCCGACGGGCTCAGGTCGCCGGTTCGCCATGGGCTACACCAGCGCCGAGGACGGGCGCGAGCGGATCCCCATCGACCACCTGGCTGCCAGGGCGATGGCCCCAGCGACGGGTTTCACCAGCACCGCTCAGGACCTCTGCCTGTACTTCAGCGCCCACCGCCTCGGCGACCTTCGGCTGCTGAGCGATGACGCCAAGCGCCGTATGCAGCACGGTTGGTGGGCACCGCGCGCGCAGGAGCAGTACGGTCTCGGTCTGCAGCTCATGGACATCGGCGCACGCCGCCTGATCGGGCACTCCGGCGGCTTCCCAGGGCACATCACCCGTACCTGGTGCGACCCCAAGGATCAGCTGGTCGTCTCCGTGCTCTGCAACGCGTCGGATGCCGCGGCGACCCCGCTGTGCAACGGCATTTTCCGACTTGTGGAACACCTGTCCCACCCTGACGAGAGCATCCCCAGCCACGCGGACGGCGTCGACCTGAGAAGCTACACCGGCCATTTCAACACCCTCTCAGGCGCCATCGACATCGCCCGCTTCGGCACGCGGCTGCTGGCAATTCCCACTGACGAGAACGACCCCACGGAGGTACTCGGCGAGCTGGTTGCTGAGGATCCGGACACGGCGCTGCTGGTGCGCGCCCACGACGGCTACACGAGTGAGGGGGAGCGGTTTCGCTTCACGCGCGACGCAACCGGGAAGGTACTCTCGGTGCGCGCCTTCTCGGGGATGACCGCCTACCCCGACGACGAATACGTGCGTCGCTTCCTTGCCGGCGGCAAGGTGCGGGCACCGGCAGAGCGAGAGGCCCAAGAACACAGTCTTCGTGATGCATAGTATTGACACAGACAGCATAGTGCGCATAAAGTATGCGTCATGGGTCGAATAGCGCATCCACTGTTTCCTGGCCAGCGGCGGAGTGCCTTGGCGCTGGGCGCCCGTATTCGGCTAGCCCGCCTGAGGCGTCGAATGACGCAGGCGGACCTGGCTACGCGAGCAAATGTCAACCGCCTCACGCTCAGCCGGCTGGAACGAGGGGAACTCACCGTAAGCCTCGACGTGCTCTTTCGGGTTCTTGGCGTACTCGGCCTGGACGGCGACTTGGACAACGTCGCCCGTGACGACGAACTCGGCCGCCAGTTGCAGGATGCACCCCTTCAGCGTCCCATCCAGCGCAAGCCGACGACCCCGTGATGCCAAGCCATCGCGAAAGAGTGTCGGTTCATGTGGCCGATCCTCGCTGGCGATCGGACCAGCCCGTCGGGTACCTGACCTATGACCGGAGCCGTCCGCCGGGCACGTTCTCGTTCGCCTACACCTCCCAATGGATCGAGAGCCGGGCGGCAATCGCGATTGATCCTCGACTCCCTCTCGTTCCGAGCGAGATCCACTTTCAGGCCTTGCCTGGCGCCTTTGCCGACGCCTCTCCAGACCGATGGGGTCGGATCCTCCTCGATCGGCGCGAACAGATAGAGGCGCGTGCGCGCGGACGGCAACCGCGAACCCTCAACGACTGGGACTATCTGCTTGGCGTTCAGGACGAGACCCGGATGGGAGGACTTCGCCTCGCCGGGGAGACCGGCGTGTTCCTGGCAGATCAGCGTCTCGGGGTGCCGCCACTGGCAGACGTGCGCAGAATCCAGCAGCTTGCGGACTCCTTCGAGCGTGGCCGCCCGCTGCCGACGGCTGATGCAGAAGCCTGGCTGGCAACCTTGGTCATCCCAGGAAGCTCCCTCGGCGGAGCTCGACCAAAGGCGACGGTCCGAGACGTGGACGGAAGTCTCTGGATTGCCAAGTTCCCGTCCCACAACGACCGGCACGACGTGGGTGCATGGGAGTACGTGCTCAACCGTCTGGCGGCAAGTGCCGGCATTGCAGTTCCAGAATCTCGGCTGCTCAGCCTGGCGTCACACCACACCTTCAGCGCACGCCGATTCGACCGCGACGGGCAAGCCCGCCGCCTCTATGCCTCGGCGATGACGTTGACAGGTAAGACGGATCGGGCGTCAGCGAGCTACCTCGACGTTGCCGCCGCGCTGGAGCAATACGGCAATCCTGCCACCCTGCCCGACGACCTGCACCAGGTGTTTCGCCGGCTCGTCTTCAATGTTTCCTCCGCTCACAGGGATGACCATCTCCGGAATCACGGCTTCCTACACGACGGGGTCGGCTGGCGACCGGCTCCTGCCTTCGACCTCAACCCCACACCCGAGCAGGAGCTTCATGCTCTGGCACTCGACGACACCAGCACGGTGCCGAGCTTGGCGACGGTTCGCAGCACCGCATCCCTCTATCGGCTCTCAGCCGCGGAAGCGACCGCGGTGATCGAGGAGGTCGCAGATGCCCTGCGATCATGGAGGGACGTCGCGGCCCGCTGCGGTCTCAACCGCCAGGAGATGGATCAGATGGCGCCGGCTTTCGAGCTGCTCAAGTAGAGCGGCCGGCCACCGCAGGGTCGGGCTCTCGCTCGGCCTACATGGCATAATCGCCCGGTGAGGGGCCTCGCTGGCGTTAGCGAGGTCTTCAGGCTGTCGCACCCGTCGAGGCGACCAACAAAGCAGGGAGGAGCTGACGTGGAGTACCGACAGCTGGGCCGCAGTGGCCTCCGAGTGTCCGCGCTGGCTCTGGGAACGATGACCTTCGGGGACGCAGGGACGGCCGCCGCCCTCGGGGGTGTGGCCAGCCGTGAAGCGCGAGGCCTGGTCGACCAGGCACTCGAGGCCGGTGTCAACCTCATCGATACCGCCGACATGTACGCCGATGGTCGTTCCGAGGAGATCCTTGGCGAGATCCTCCAGGGCCGGCGAGACGACGTCTTGCTGGCGACGAAGGCGCGTTTCCCCATGGGGGCCGGACCGAACGACGCGGGGCTGTCGCGCCATCACCTCATCCGAGCGTGCGAGGCGAGCCTGCGTCGCTTGCGCACCGACCACATCGACCTCTACCAGGTGCACGAGCGGGACGGCCTGACGCCCGTCGAGGAAACCCTGGCTGCGCTCGACACGCTGGTGCATGATGGCAAGGTCCGCTACGTCGGGTGTTCCAACCACTCGGCATGGCATCTCATGAAGGCGCTCGGCACCTCAGAGCGGCTCGGCCTCGCGCGCTACGTGAGCCAGCAGATCTATTACACCCTCTTGCACCGGGAGGCCGAGTACGAGCTCGTCCCGCTGTCCATCGACGAGGGGATTGGCATCATCGTCTGGAGCCCGCTCGCCGGCGGCCTTCTCACCGGCAAGTACCGGCGTGATGGGACCGTTCCCAACGACGCCCGGCACACGACCGATTGGACCGAGCCTCCGATCTACGACATGTCCCGGATGTTCGACATCCTCGAGACGCTGGCGGACGTGGCACGCGAGCACGGTCACAGCTCGGCCCAAACAGCGCTCGCCTATATCCTCGGCAAGCCGGGTGTCACGTCGGTCGTGATCGGTGCGCGGACTGGCGAGCAGCTCGCCGACAACCTCGCCTCAGCAACGTGGACCCTCGATCCCGCGTCGCGGGCGCGTCTCGACGAGATCAGCGCCGTGCCTCTCATCTATCCCTATTGGCACCAGGCGAAGTCAGCGGGCGACCGACTGAGCCCTGGCGATTTGACTCTTCTTGGTGGCCGCCTCCCATAGAGGCGCGTCGTTCAGCGCGGGCCCTTTTGAGGAGTGGCCGCCAGTGAGCAGGTCCGTCAAGCCGGCCCGGCCTTGGCGCGCCCTGGCCCTGTTGGTGGCCAGCGCTTTCTTCATGGAAAACCTCGACGGGACAATCGTGGTGACCGCGACCCAGCGAATGGCCCGCTCGTTCGGTGTGCCGGCCACCGACCTGAACGTCACCATCGCCGCCTACCTGCTAACTCTCGGAATCTTCATCCCGATCAGTGGTTGGGTGGCGGACCGTTTCGGGGCTCGCAGGACCTTCGCCACCGCCATTGCCGTGTTCACCGTGTCGTCAGCGCTGTGCGCGGCCACCTCCAATCTCGACCAGCTCACCGCTATGCGCGTGGCCCAGGGGCTGGGAGGGGCGATGATGGTTCCCGTCGGACGGCTGGTGGTGCTGCGAGCCACCACAAAGAGCGACCTCATAGATGCGATTGCCTACTTGACCTGGCCGGCTCTCGCAGCGCCGATCATTGCTCCCGCGATCGGCGGGGCCCTGACCACCTACGCCTCATGGCGCTGGATCTTCATCGTCAACATCCCACTTGGAATAGTCGCTTTCGCGGTCGCCCTGCGCATTGTCCCCGACCTGAGGGCAACCGAACGAGTGCCGCTCGACTGGGCGGGCTTTGCCTTGACGGCCACCGGCCTCGCCGCCTTTGTCGGTGGACTGGAGCTGATCACCTACGGCGGCACCGCGTGGGTGGTGATCGCCGTCACCCTCTGTGTGGGGGCGGTGCTCCTCGGGGGGGCCGTGCTTCACCTGTGCCGGAGCGCACATCCGCTCCTCGACCTCCGGCTATTCAGGATCCCGACGTTCCGGGTGACCAACTCGGGCGGCTCCTGTTTCCGCATGGCCATCAGCGCTGCGCCTTTCCTGCTCCCGTTGTTGTTCCAGGAGGTCTTTGGCTGGAATCCGCTCGAGGCCGGCCTGATAGTGGGTCCCATCTTTGTCGGCAACATCGGGGTCAAGCCCTTCACCAGCTGGCTCCTGCGCCGGTTCGGGTTTCGCACGGTCCTCGTCACCGCTGGCAGCGCTGTCGCCATCACATTGGGCCTGTGTGCCGCCTTCAGGCCCGGATTCCCACTGGCCATAACGCTGGTCGTGTTGTTCGCCAGCGGTGTGTCCCGCTCGGTCGGCTTCACTGCCTACAACACCGTTGTCTTTGCCGATGTCCCGGCTGACGAGATCGGCAATGCCAACACGCTTACGAGCGCTGTCCAGCAGCTCTCAACCGGTCTCGGCGTGACGGTCGGCGCTCTGGCGCTCCACGCCGGTGCTCCCATCGGTCGCCTCCTGGGTACCGGGGGGACGGGCGCCGCGCCCTTCACCGTGGCCTTCGTGCTCATCGCCGTGCTGGCGCTGGTCGCGACGGTGGAGTCGGCCCGGCTTCCCGGTCACGCCGGCCTCGTCCTCACCGGTCCCCGACCGGGGAGAGGTGACCGGGGCTAAGCGGTCATCCGCGGAAGTTCGTTGACGCAGTGAGGACTGCGGGGGCGCCAGGTCCTCTTGTTCACCATGCGACGGTCTCCCCGCGATAGTCGAGATACTGAAGCCCGCCGCGACCGTGCTGAGCGTCGATCACTTTGACCAGGTTGGGGATGCTCTCGCTAATGGTGAGGCGTGCGTTGGGACCACCGAGTCGAGTCTTGACCCAGCCCGGGGCCATGAGCAGCAGCGTTCGGGGGTCGTTGTGATGGCGGGCGGCGTAGCTGCGCATGAACATGTTCAGCGCGGCTTTGGTGCCGCGGTAGACCTCGAAGCCGCCACGTTCGTTGTTGGCGACGCTGCCCTGTCCGGACGACATGACCGCGATCGTGCCATCCGGTGCGACGAGGTTTTCGAGCGCCTCGATGACCCGCATCGGGCTCAGCGCGTTGGTGACCATGAGCCGCGTAAACTCCTCGGTTGAGACGTCCGCGATGGTGTCCTCGGCGTTGATGGCAACGCCGGCGTTGACGAAGAGCAGATCAAAAATGCGCGGGGCGAGGCGGTTGTGCAGGTCGACGATGTGCTCGGGGATGGTGATGTCGATGTGCTCGATCTCCAGCCGGCCGGCGACCGTGTCTTGGAGGTCGTGCAACTCAGTTCGTTCTGCGCCGCGGACCGTCGCCACGACCTCTGACCCTTTGATGAGGTACTCCTTGGCCATGGCGAGCCCCAGACCGCGGGAGGCGCCGATCAGGAGGACGGTGCCGTGAGGAGATTTCGGGGTCATGGTCGTGCTTGCTCCTGGCTGTGGGTGGTGGGCCCGGCGTCAAATGGCGACTTCGAGCACGCTCTAGAGCCTAGCATCGCCTCCATGAGCCCTTCCGCGCTGCCAAGCACACCGGGGGTAGGCGTGGACGGGCCGCCATCCGTGGAACGAGGATGCCGCTCATGAAGGTGTTGGTAACCGGCGGGACGAGCGGTCTGGGACTGGCCATGGCCTCCGCCCTGACCTCGGCGGGTTCGACGGTGGCGCTCACCGGCCGATCCGGCGAGCGTGCCAGGGCCATCGCCTCCGAGCTGCCCAGGGCGGTCGGCGTCGAGCTCGACGTGTGCGACGAGCAGTCGGTGGCGCGGGCGGTCGACGAGGCATGGACGCGGCTCGACGGCATCGACATGCTGGTGAACAACGCCGGGATCGGCATGCGCACCGTCAACCCGCGCTTCCTGACGCACGCGCAGGCCTTCTGGGAGGTTCCGATCGACGGCTTCCGCGCCGTGATGGAGACCAACCTAACCGGCTACTTCCTGGTGGCGCGCGAGGTCACCCCTCGGATGCTGGCAGCCGGCGGCGGCCGCATCGTCAACATCTCGGTGAGCCATTCGACGATGGGGCGAGTCGGGTTTGTCCCTTATGGACCATCGCGGGCCGGCAGCGAAGCGCTGTCCAGGATCATGGCTGCGGACTTGCAGGGCACGGGCGTCACCGTCAACCTGCTGCTGCCCGGGGGCGCAACCCTGACGGGCATGATTCCGCCCGCCGCCGTGCCGGAGGGTCGGGGGTTCCTCGATCCCGCCGTGATGGGCCCGCCCATTGTGTGGCTGGCTTCGGACGAGGCCGCTGGCGTGCACGACGAGCGCATCGTCGCCGTCGAATTCGAGCGCTGGCTGCGCGACCGGCGAGGCCATGGCACTCGAGATCCGCGGCCATGACCACAGTGGAGCCGGTGGATGCCCGGGATGGCGGGACGGCTCGGTGAGGCGGTCGCCCACCGCCGCCTCACTCGATGTCAAGCCAAACTAACGAGCACGGCGCAACCGCGAACCCCTCCCCTCTGGCAGACTCGCGGCATGAAGTCGAGTGGAGACATCCACCCGCAAGCGGTCGACCTGGGCTGAGATCCTGGACGAGCTCCGACTGTCGGGGAGCGAGGACATCCTGGATGTCGGCTGTGGTCGCGGCGCTGTCCTGATGCTCGCCGCGCATCACGTGCCGGCCGGCAGGGCGGCGGGAGCGGACATCTGGCGCCGCCGGGACCAGAGCGGTAACAGTCGCGTGGCCGCCGAGCGCAATGCGATCCTGGAGGGGGTGGACCAGCGGGTCAGCCTCGTGGAGGCGGATGCCCGCTCCCTGCCCTTCGAATCGGAATCGTTCGACATCCTGGTCAGCAGTCTCTGCTACAGCAACATCCCCACCGCAGAGGGCCGCGACCAGGCGCTGTCCGAGTCCGTGAGGGTGTTGAGAGGGGGCGGCCGCTTGCGCATCGTCGATGACCGAGCCGACCGTTATGTGGACGCCCTCCGCCGGGTGGGATGCACCGAGGTCACGGTTCGCCGGCTCGATTGGCGAACGGCATACGGCGTCCCGGGCAACCAGCAGATCCTGGTCTCAGCTCAGAAGGTCTCGCCAGCGTCCTGAAACGCTGAGGGTCGGGGCCGGCCGCGGGTCGAAGCGCTGGTTGGGCAGCGCTGACAAGCCGTCACACCCGTCAACAGTCGAAGACCGACCAGCAGATCTCGTTGCGCAACCGCTGATCCTCTAGTACCAGCTCGCGCATGACATCCGGGAGCTGTTCGCGCTGCCAACGGCACTCGAGCTTGCCGGCTCTCTCCCCCTCCCGTCCGGGTGCCGTCGCACGCGCGGCCTTGATCGCGTAGGCTGCAGCACCCAGGTCGTGGGCGGCGACATGCGCCACCACGGCCGCCTGGCCGGCTGCATATGCGGCGTGCCGAGCGGCCCCGCTCAACCCCCTTGCCGCAGCCATGGCATGGCCACCCGCCGCTCGGGACTGAGACATCCTGATCTCGCCGCGCGCCCATGCCCGAATCTGCTCGATCGCCTCGCGAGGTCGCGGGTCCGAGGGCTGCACCGACTCGAAGAGGGGGAGAACGTGCTCCGCGCACGCCGCAGCCCACAAAGCCAGGAGCCGATGGTCGGAGTCCGTCAGCGTCCCCCCACGGCGGATGGTGATGAAGCGGGGATCGCGCTCTTGGGGGAGGATCACGGGTCGAACGATAAGCGAAGCCCGCTACCCGTCCTTGACGAGCTCCTGGGCGACGTCCATCGCGGCGGCCCGGAACTCCTCGCTGGGCGCCGTGATGCCGAAGGTGGGCAGCACGCCCGTGACGGGTGCGAGGGTCCCGAGGTGGACGGCGACGAGAGCCAGCAGAGAGCGCACCTGCTGGCGCGGCTCAGCGTCGGGGTCGACCACCGCGGTGAACAGCCCCAGCAGCCGCCCCCGCATCTGCTCACCCTCCTTCTGGTGGTCGCGGAGGGTGGGCTCGTTCGCCTGAGCGAACTGGAACCAGCGGCTCCACGGCCCTCGCACCGCCGCCGCGATCCGGCGCACCACCTCCTGGCGGGTTTCGGCCGTCCGCGGCTGCGTCTGGCTCCAGGCAACCAGCTCGTCGACCGGGGCCAGCAGGTTATCCATGATCCCGGCCAGGAGGGCCTCCTTGGAGGGGAAGTGGTAGTACAGGGAGGCCTTCTTGATCCCCAGGCGGTCCGCGATCTCCCGCAGAGAGGTCTTCTCGTAGCCCTGCTCGGTGAAGAGCTCCAGGGCAACGTCGAGGGCACGCTGGCGAGTATCCGTGTGGCGAGGACTCATCGCTGCCGATCCTGCCCCTTAGTGTGGAAGCAACCTACTTGACGGCAGGTTATTCAACTCGTTATCCTTCCCGCCAGGTAACCAACCATCCGGCAGGTAGAGAATAGCAGGATGAGCCAGCAGATTCCCAGTCAGACCCTTGACAGGGGGCCCTCCCTCTCGTGAGCGCTCCCGCCATCTCCGCATCCCACCTTGCCCGGTCTTTCGGAACCACGCACGCCCTGGTGGACGTCAGCCTCGATGTGGAGGCGGGGACCGTGTGCGCGCTGCTCGGGCGCAACGGCGCCGGCAAGACCACCACGGTCCGCATCCTCACGACCCTGCTCCGCGCCAACGCGGGTCACGCCCGGGTTGCCGGCTTCGACGTCACCGAGCAGGCGCCCCAGGTCCGGACCCGGATCGGCGTCACCGGTCAGACCGCGACCATGGATGAGCTGCTGACCGGGGCCGAGAACCTGGAGACCATCGGGCGCTTCTGCCACCTGGGAGCGGCCAACTCGCGCCGCCGTGCGGCAGCGCTGCTCGAGCAGTTCGATCTCACCGCCGCCGCCCGGCAGCTGGTGAAGAACTATTCGGGCGGCATGCGGCGGCGGCTCGACCTCGCCGCCAGCCTGATCCACGACCCCGAGGTCCTCTTCCTCGACGAACCCACCACCGGATTGGACCCGGTCAGCCGCGCCGAGATGTGGACGTCGATCCGCACCCTGGTCGCCGGGGGGACGACGGTCCTGCTGACCACCCAGTACCTCGATGAGGCCGACCGCCTCGCCGACACCATCGTGGTCGTCGACCGCGGGCTGGTGGTGGCGGAGGGGACGCCGGAGCAGCTCAAGGCCTCGATCGGGCGGGCCTTCATCCGGGTCACCTTGCCGGAGGCGGACCCGGCCACCTTGGAGAAGGTGCGCCGGCTGCTCGGCGAGGAGGCCGAGGTGAGCGGGCGGTCGGTGAGCGCGCCCGCACCCCACGGCCTGACCACCCTCGAGGAGGTCGTGGGCCAGCTCCGCGAGCAGGGGGTGACGGTCCACGAGGTCGGGCTGGAGCACCCCAGCCTCGACGAGGTCTTCAGCACCGTAACCGACCACTCCGGCCATCCGAATGTGCCGGCGACGAGCACGGCGGGCAAGGCATGAGCGAGATGACGGTACATACCCAAGGGCAGCTGCGGAACGGCCTGCTCGACGCCTACACGGCCACCCGTCGGTTCCTCATCCGAGGGACGCGCCAGCTCGACGTCGTCCTCGGCAGCGTGCTGATCCCGGTCATCTTCGTGGTGCTCTTCGGCTACGTCTTCGGCAGCTCCATCCGCATCCCCGGTGGCAACTACCGCTCCTACCTGATGCCGGGCCTCTTTGCCATGTCCATCCTCTTCAGCTCAAACAACGTGGCGGTCGCGGTCGCCACCGACATGAGCGAGGGGGTCGTCGACCGGTTTCGGACGCTTCCGATCGCGCGCTCCGCGATCGTGATCGGGCGCTCGCTGTCCAGCTTCGTGCTGGGAATCCCCGTCCTGGCGGTGATGATCCTTTGCGGTCTGGCCGTCGGATGGCGACCCGAGGATGGACTGGGCAACGCGATTCTCGCCCTCCTGCTCTTCGAGCTGTTCGGCTTCGCGATCGGCTGGCTCGGCGTGCTGGTGGGGTTGGTTGCCGGCGGGGCTCAGGCTGCCGACGTCATCATCAGCATCCCCACGTTCCTCCTCGGCTTCATCTCCAGCGTCTTCGTCGACCCGGCGCTGATGCCCGCCTGGTTGCGGGTGATCGCCTACTGGAACCCGGTGTCGGCGGTGGTGACGGCGGGCCGTCAGCTCTTCGGCAATACCATCGGGCCAGCGCCCGCGGGCGTCTGGTCGCTCGACCATCCGATCGCCACGACCCTCGGCCTCGCCCTCATCATCATCGTCGTCGTCGCCCCGATCTGCGTGCGCCTGTACAGCCACAGCGAACGCTGACCAGCCCAGAGGCGGGCCATGGCAATGCCCACAGCAACAAGCACGCTGTTGATGACCGGTGGTAGCAGCGGTATCGGCCGCAAGGCCGCGGTATGTCTCTTGCGCGAGCATCCGGATCAACATCTGTTGCTGCTGGTGCGGGGCGGCCGAGCCGATCGGATCGCGGCCGAGCTCGCCGCCGAGGCCGGCAGTGATCACGTCTCGGCCGTCCCGTGCGATCTTGCCTCCCTCACCGACATCCGCGGGGCGGCCAAGGAGGTCATTCGCCGCCTGGACGCGGAGGAGATCCCCCCACTGCACGTGATTCTCGGCAACGCCGGAGTCCAGACCGTCTCCGCCACCACGACCACGGTCGACGGGTTCGAGATGACCTTCGGGGTCAATGTGCTGGCCAACTACACGCTTTTACGTCTGCTCTCCCCCAAGCTGGTACCGCCCGCGCGCATCGTCATCGTCGGAAGCGGCGTGCACTTCGCGGACTTCCGACACAACCTCGGCATGGTTCCCAAGCCGAACTGGTCGAGCACGGACCAGCTGGCCATGCCGAGCACTGCGCCTCGTGCCGGCGGCTTTTAGCCCAG
>PLOF01000004.1 GCA_003142035.1 Candidatus Dormiibacterota bacterium | reverse complement strand
TAGGCGGCGGTCACGCAGCGCTCCCCCCCGTCCGCCAGGGAATGGGCGGCGCGGCCGATCAGCTGGTACGTCTGCGGGTCGCCGCGCACCGCGTCGAGCGCCTCGGTATCGAGGTACTCGTCGAAGCGGGTCTGGTCGGGCGTGTCCAGCCGGGCCAGGTCGCCGAGGAGGCGGCTGAGCAGCTCCGAGACCCGGTTGGTCCCCGACGCCCGCACCGCCGCATCCTTGTTCCAGCCCTCGTCACGGGCCGGCTCCACATGGATGAAGGTCATCTCTACTCCCCTCCGTGCGACGCCGCGGCGTCACCCGGGATGTTGCATGGTAGCCGAGTTCGACGTGATCCGCACCCTCTCCCCATGGGGGGGGCCGCCTCGTGATCGCCCGTCCACGGTCCCCCCAGGGCGTGCCCGGCGGCGTCTCAGGGCGGAGCTCAGCCTAGACTGCCCCGACGTGGAACCCGCCCGGAAAGACCACCGTCGCGCGGGCCCGGCCGCCGCCACCGCCGTCCTGGGTCTGGTGCTCGCGGTGGCGATGGCGCGGCTCAGCCGGCAGGTCCCGCTCAACTCCGACCAGGCCAGCTCGGTGCTGGAGGGCTGGGCCATGGCCCACGGCAACGTGCTGCTGGGCGGCTGGACGCTCCCCTCCGACAGCTTCTTTACCGACAAGCTCCCCCTGCTGGCCCTCCTGGAGTGGTTCCAGGGGCTGACCTCCACTGTCGAGTACGAGGCCGCGGGCCTGCTCGGCGCCGGTGTCGTCCTGGCCGGCATCTGGCTGGCGGGCGGGCGGCTCCGGGGCCGGACCCGGGCGGTGGCCATGCTGGTGACGGGCGCCCTGCTCGCCTCCCCAGCCCTGATCCTTCCCGGGAACAGTCCCTCCTCGCCGTCCGGCGTCTTGCTGCCCGCCGGGACCGACCACGCCGCCAGCCTCCTCCTCCTGCTGATCGCCTTTCTGGCCCTCCAGGGTGGCCGCCGATCGAGGGCGTGGCTGATGCTCGCCTGGTTGGCGCTGGCGGTGGCGAGCATCGGGGATCCCCTGGCGGCGGTCGTGGGCGGCGGCGCCATCGCCGCGGTGGCCGTCCTCGACCTCGCGGTCGGGCGCCACCACGGCACCCGCGGCGATCTGGGCCTGATCTTCATCGGGGTCTCCTCGGCGGTCGCCGCACCGGTGACCTGGTGGGCGATCCGGAGCTTGGGGGGATACACCGCCGCCCCCCTGCTCGGCAACGGGTACGGCCTGCCGCAACCCGTCTCGTCGCTCAGTCACAACCTGGCCGTGGGAGGCCAGGCCCTCCTCACCCTCTTCGGAGCGGACTTCCTGAGCCGGCCGGCCGGACTGGCCTGGCTCTCGGTACTCCTCCACCTCTGCGGGCTGGCCCTGGTGGTAGGCGTCCTGGCCGTGCTGCTCCGGCCTCGGCGCTGGCTGGCACTCGACCTGGTGTCCCGGATCCTCGCGCTGGGCATGCTCGCCGACGTTGCCGCCTACATCGTCGGTCAGCAGGCAACGAATCTCACCTCGGCCCGGTACCTCCTCCCCTTCCTGGGCTTCGGGGCCGTCCTGGCCGGACGCGAGGGCGTGCCCTGGCTGATGGCGGTGCGCCCTCGCCTCTGGCTCGGAGGATTGGGCCTCGGCGCCGCCTACGCCGCCGTCTTCGCGACGGCCGCGGTCACCGCTCAGCCGGCGCCGGCACCGCTCACGGCGGTGACCACCTGGCTGTCGGCGCACGGAGCGACCCACGGCCTGGCCACCTACTGGGACGCCAACGTGGTGACGGTGAGCACCCACGATGCGATCACGGTCCGGGCGATCAGCACGACCNNCCACGATCATGGTGTGGCCCGGCAACGTGATGGGTGAGCTAGCGCGGCCCTGAGACGGGCGGCGACGGTCGATGCGGTCCCTGAGGAGGACCATGGTCAGCCGGTCGCTCCCCGGCCAGAGGTGCTCAGGTGGGCTGTCTCCTCAGAAGGGAGCGGGAGACCCAACGCGCCAGGACCATGCCGAAGGGGACGCGCCCAGCGACCCTGCGCAGCGATCGAAGAATCGCGGTGTCGCGGCTGACCCTCTCGAGCTCGCGTTCCAGGGCCGCGATCGTCGCAGCGGCGTCCGTCTCCTGCCGCCGCAGCTGCTCGCTAAGAGTGGCCACCTGGTCGGGCCCGGGAGGTGGAGGCACGAGTAGCCCATTCCTTCCTTTGGCGAATATGAAGATGTACTCGTCGTCCTCGCCGGGACGGCAGGCGCTGAACTCCTGCAGTTCCAAGGACACTCCCGCCTCCTCTCGGGCTGCAGCGATCACCTCCAAGAACGTCTCAGGACGCCACACGTGGAAGTGAATGCTGTACGACCTCGCCATCTGCTCGGTCACGCGCTGCGGACCGATCGCCACACCCGCTGCGACCATCCATTCCACCAGTGGCTCGGCGCGCTCCACCCACTCGGCATAGTGCGCTTCTCGCGTCGCCTCAGTGCCGTGGCGGTATTCGGCGATGACGTGATCGGTGGGCGTCTGATCCCGAGATCTGTCAAAGGTGACGCGCGGATCCGGCAGCGCCACGTACAGGATGCCTCCCGGCCTCAGCACGCGCACCATCTCCTGGAGTCCGCGGAGGGGATTCTCGAGATGCTCCAGCAGATGGTTCGCGATGACGAAATCCTGGGTGTCGTCGGCGAGGACGGACAGGTTCTCGGCGTCACCGATCAGATCGATGGGGACCATGGGCTCGTCGCCAAGCTCCGGGTAGTGGCGCCTCAGCTCATCGACCGAGAGCCGGTCCACGTAGCGTACCGAGACCTGCGCGGGTACAGGTAGGGGATTGTGCAACGCCCCGATCTCGATACCGGCGCCGGTGAGCCATCGCGCGGCGCGATGTCGCTTCTCAGTGATCTTCATGGGCGTCGCAGTGGATGATCGGGGCGTGCACGCCGTGCATCCGAGGCGGATGCGCGAGAGGTCTGAGGGGCGTACGCGTGTGGAAGTACATTCGCGTGACTCGAGAGCGATTCTAAGGTCATAGGCCGGGGCGGGACTCCGGCTGGCAGGTCGAGGAAGCCGCACCGCCTGGTCAGCGTGCACCGGCCAGGTGGGCGGCCCCGGCCAGGGCACAGGCCTGCTCCTGATCATGGCCCTCCTGCTCTTCCTCCTCCGACCCGCCGCTGGCTCCGCCTCGACCTGGGTCGCGGATCCTCGCCCTCTGCGTGCTCGTCGATGCCGTCGCGCACCTCTTCGGCCAGCAGGCCACCGACCTCAAGTAGGAACGGCCCGCTGCCACTGACCGGCCGGGGCTCCCGGATCCGGCCCGTAGACTGGCTCGGTGTGGAGCGCATCTACCTCGACCACGCCGCGACCACCCCCCTCGACCCCGAGGTGCGCAGGGCGATCCTGCCCTGGCTGGGAGAGTTCTTTGGCAACCCCTCCTCCGCCCACGGGCACGGCCGGCGCGCCCGCGCCGCCGTGGATGACGCCCGGGACCGGGTCGCCTCCGCCGCCGGCTGCGCGTCGAGAGAGGTGGTCCTGACCTCGGGCGGGACCGAGGCCGACAATCTCGCTCTCCGCGGGGTGCTGGAGCGATGGGGTGCGGAGCGCGGCCGCCACCTGGTGGTCAGCGCGGTCGAGCACGAGGCGGTCTTCGCCACCGCCCGGGGACTGGCGAAGTCCGGACGTGCCGAGCTGACCGTCGTCGAGTGCGATCGCGCCGGCCGGATCGACCCCGCCGTGGTGGCCTCAGCCGTCCGGCCCGACACCGTGCTCGTCTCGGTGATGCTCGCCAATAACGAGGTGGGGACGGTCCAGGACGTCCCGGCCATCGCCGCCGCCGTCCGCGCCCGCAACCCGCGATCCCTGGTGCACACCGACGCGGTCCAGGCGCTGGGACGGCTCCCGCTCGGCCTCGGCGCCCTCGGCGTGGATCTCCTCAGCCTCAGCGCGCACAAGGCGTACGGGCCGCAGGGGGTGGGCGCGCTGGTAGCCCGTCACGGTGTCTTCCCCGCCGCCCAGATCACCGGCGGCGGCCAGGAGCGTGAGCGCCGGTCCGGCACCGAGAACGTCGCCGGCGTTGTGGGCTTCGGCGTGGCCGCCGAGCTTGCGGAGCGCCGCCGAGAGACGGACGCGGCGGAGCTCTCCCGTCTGGCTGGTCGGCTGACCGACCTACTGGTAGGGAGCGTCCCCGACCTGGAGGCCACCGGCGATCCGGCCGTCCGGCTCCCCGGCCTCTGCAGCTTCGTGGTCCGGGGGTGCCGGAGCGAGTTGCTCCTCGCCGTCCTCGACGAGCTGGGGGTCTCTGCCTCGGCCGGCAGCGCCTGCTCCAGCGGGGCGCCCTACCCCTCCCACGTCCTCGCCGCCATGGGCTTCGGCGACCTTGCCGGCTCCGCCCTCCGCCTGAGCCTGGGGCGATCCACGACCGGCGCGGAGGTCCAGGCGGCTGCCAAACGGGTCCAGGTGGCAGTGGCCAGGGTGCGCGGTGGTGGAGGGATCACCGCCGCCAGCCGGTGATCGTCAGGCGCTCAGGGGCTGCCCGGGGCGCAGGCCCGCTCCTGATCGTGCCCGGTGACCTCGCGAGGTGCCCGCTCAGGCGGGCCAGGCGGCCAGCAGGTCGTCGGGGCCGAGCACGACATCCAGACCGCCGCACGCGACCCCCGCTCGGGACACGGCGACATGACGGGTGCCGGAGTGCATCCCCGGGATGACCTGCGCCGAGCGCACCAGGGAGCGGACGTCGGAGTCGTCGACGGGCGCGTGCTCGCGCCACTTCACCGTCCCCACGAAGCTGACGGTGTGGCGCTCCTCCGGCGTCCCGACCAAGTCGACCTCGACGGTGTTGGCACGCGTCCAGTAGCCGCCGACGGCATCGGCGTCGCCGAAGCGCGGGTCGGGAAGGAGCCGCCCCAGTGCCTCGCGGACAACCGGCTCGATCGCCCTGCCCCGATAGCTGGGCCAATCGCGGCGGATCCTCTGGAGGGCCAGATCGGACCTCCCTCGATTGACCAGCTCCAGGCAGGGCCGGAGCTGGCGCAGCCAGAATCGCAGGTAAGGGTCGGCCACCCGGTATCGGGGCTCGCGGCTGCGTCGCGCGCTGAGAGGCTCGTCGACCGCGACCACCCGCTTGTCATCCACCAGGACCTTCAGGGCGCGGCTGAGCGAGGATGCCGCCAGCCCGGCCCGGACGCCGATGGCCGAGAAGGTCGTCTCTCCAGCGCCGATGGCACCGAGCACACCACGCGCCGGGACGCCGACGGGGAACTCGGCAGAGAGCATCCGCTCGCCGGCGACCAGCAGGGGGGACATGGCGTCGCTGAGGGCCTCCTCCAGGTGCTCCCAGAAGCTGCGGCCCTCTGTCCAGGCGACGGCCAGACGGGGGAGCCCGCCGATGACGAGGTAGGCGTCGAGGGCGGCGGCGGCATCGACGCCGAGCAACCCGGCGATCGCCCGGGGCGAGAGTGGCGGCACGACCAGCTCTCGGGGTTTGCCGAAGAGCGGGCGGCCGTAGCCGGCCAGGGCTTCCATCATGCGCAGATCGGAGCCGATCAGGATGAGCAGGACCGGGCGGCTCTCCATCCGCCGGTCCCAGACCTCCTGGAGCACTGCCTCGAACCCCGGCTCGCTTTCGACGAGATACGGCAGCTCGTCCAGGACCACGACGGAGGGCGCCTGGGGGCTCGCCGTTTCGGCAAGCAGGTTGAGCGCGGCTGACCAGCTCCCCAGGCCGCCGCCGCGGGCGGTCTCGGCTGCTGGGAGCGACGAGGCTCCGATCTCCGCCACGAAGCGGGCCAGCTCTTCGGCTCGCGGCAGCCCGGTCGCCTGGAAGTAGACAGAGGGCAGGCCGGCACGCTCCAGGAACTCCTCGACCAAGCGCGACTTGCCCACCTGGCGCCGTCCGCGAACGGCTAGCATCCGACCTGTGCCGTGCGCCCGGACACTTTCCAGATGCCGTTGCAGGGCGGCCAGCTCCTCGGTGCGGTCGACGAAGCTCGAGGAAGAAACCTTCACCCTCTGAGACTACCATCCTTGGTACTGCCACGGATGGGCCCAACCTGTGCTTCGCGCCGCACGCGAGCCGGCCGCGGCTGCTGGACGTTCGCCGGCTTGATCCCGTCCCCGGGGCGGCTGACCGCCCCCACCGGCTACAATTCCCGGTATGACGGTCGGGATTTCGACGTCGGCCTCTTTCAGCATGCGGGTGAGCTCCAA
>PLOF01000040.1 GCA_003142035.1 Candidatus Dormiibacterota bacterium | reverse complement strand
GCGCCGGACTCGTCCAGGATCTCCACCCGGGCAGTCGGCGGCAGGACGCCGCGGAGCGCCGCCACGACGCGCTCCGCACGGGGAGAGGAGCGGACTTTTAGACTAGCCACGGAGCATAGTATACTGCTGCAGTATAGTAATCGATGAAGTAGTCCTTCAAGTCTCTCACGCGGCCGTCTCCACTGGATGGTGCCAGCAGACCAGGCCCTTCGGGGCGGCGCCAGAACCAGGGAATCGCCACGGTTCGAGCCCACGCCAGCGAGCTTGCCACTATGAGTGATCGGTCATAGACTGTGGCCATCATGAGCAGCTGGGACGAGTTCTACGCGGAGATCGAGGCCGAGGCGAAGGCCGAAGGGCCGGCGGCCGTTCGCGACCTCCGAGCCAAGGAGCTCAAGTACAGCCTCATCACCTCCCTCATCGCCGGCCGGCGTGATCTGCACCTCACCCAGGCTCAGCTCGCTGCCCGTGCAGGAGTGGCCCAGGAGGAGATCAGCAGGATCGAGCGCGGCCGCAAGAGCCCCACCATCGACACCTACGCGCGGATCGCCGCCGCGTTGGGCCTCCAACCTCAGCTGCGGCGCCGCGGTTCCCGCGCTCAGGCCCCGGCTATCCACCGACCGGCGGCTCCCCGCGGCGTCGCCAGCACGCCAGGACCGATGCACCGGGCTCCGGCTCGGGCGACCGCTCACCGAACGGCGTCGCCTAGCAGTGTCCCATCGAAATCCAAGAAGACCGCACTGACCAAGGTCTGAATTCCCTCTGGAAGCGCGCTACGGGGCCCCCAAACGCGTCCTTCCGGCGTAGAACGGTGCATGCAATGCGTCGGATGGTGACGGGCCGCGGACGGTTGGCCTGGGGGTCTGCACTCGCGGCGGCGATCGTTGTGGTCGCGGCTGCCACCGTCCTGCTGATCAGCCGCCTCTCCGGCGGCGCGGACGGGAGCTGGGACCTTGCTGACACCCATGGCATTAGCGCCGCCCCAGCGGCGGTGTCCTGCCCGACCTCTACCGATTGCTGGGTGGTCGGGTGGGACCGGGTCGAGCACCTCTCCGGTGGAGCCTGGGCCGGCGCACCGCTTCCTGCCCTTGGTGGCGAACAAGGGGCGGTTCTGTTTGGGGTGGCGTGCCCCACCACCAGCGAATGCTGGGGAGTCGGCCAGGATTACACCACCGAGCAGATCGTGTTCGGTCACGAGGTGGGTGACGCGTGGACACTGATCAGGGAAGCGGGGGACGTCACCCAGCCGGAACAGCTGAACGCCATCGCCTGCGTGGATCCTGATGACTGCTGGGCGGTGGGCCACGTGGGGCCCATCGACGGCTCGAGGTTCCAGCCTCTCATCGAGCACTACTCCGGCACCGGGTGGTCTGTCGTCCCCTCCGCTGACCCCGGCTCGGGTGGCGACCTCACCGCCATCAGCTGCCCGACGCCCACGGAGTGCTCGGCGGTCGGCACTACCGGGGGTGAGGAGGCGGGGAACGGCAACTCGTGGACGTCCCCGCTCATCGAGCACTACGAAGGGGACGGCTGGACGCTCGTCAGCACTCCGGGCATCGGCCCAGGGGGTCTGGCAGGCGTCGCCTGCTCAGACTCCGACAGCTGCTGGGCAGTCGGCCACTCCGGGTGGGGGAGCGGCGCTCGCCCAATCGTCGAGCATGGGGTCGGGGATTCGTGGTCCGTCGTCGGCAGCCCTTCGCTGAGCGGTCCGGATGGAGCGGTCCTGTTGAGCGTGGCCTGCACGGCGTCCAATACCTGCTGGGGCGTTGGTGAACTCCCACCGACTTTCAACCTCGGAGGGCCTTCTACTGGGCCAACCCCCGGCCCCACCGAGGTCCTGCCGCCCGTGATCGAGGGCAACGCCCGGGGCGGCTGGAGCGTGGCCGTCAGCCCTCAGATCCCAGGAGGGAGCGGCTCGCTCACCGCGGTGACCTGCGTGGCTTCCAGGTGCTGGGCGATTGGGTCGACGCTCACCGGCGGCTTCGTGGCTGAGAGCACGACGTAGCCGCAATCCCGTGTCCGCCACCCTCTCGCGCAGAACCGGCTGAACCGCGCCCGGACCGGTCTTGGGGGGCTGGGCCTAGACTTGTTGGCAAGGCGCGAGGAGACACGTGAGCACGGTGACGGAGACTGAACCAACGGTGACGGCGACCCTCCAGTTGCTCATCGGCGGGCTCCCAAGCAAGTTCGTGGCCGAGGCGGGTGATGCCCTGATGGTCAGCCTGCTCGGGCACGCGAAGGTCATCGATCCCATTGTCAGCGGCGACCTGGACGCGGGCGAGCTCTCGGTGTCCTTCGAGTTCGAGGCCACGGGCAACTTCCACGCCGATGCCCGGCACGCCGTGCGGTTGCTCCGGGGAGCCGCGGAGGGCGGACAGTCGCGGCAGTTCGATTGGAGCCGCTGGCTAGGGGACACGGATCTCGGTCGGACCGGTTCGTTACAGTACCCACTGGTTGGGGCGGTTGCCCAATAAGGCCAGCGCGATGGTCAGGGTCACTGGCGTCGAGCATCGCGGCGGCTACGAGCTGCGGCTGACCTTCAGCGACGGCAGCGTAGGGGACATCGACCTGGCGGACGAGTTGTGGGGCGAGATGTTCGAGCCGCTGCGAGACCCGAGTCTCTTCACGCGGGTCGAAGTTGATCCGGAGCTGGGCACCGTCGTCTGGCCCAATGGCGCGGACCTCGACCCGGAAAGCCTCCTCGAGGCCGTCCGGCCCGTCGAGCCGGCCAACTAACCCTGGCTCTCCCCCTCATTCGGTCGACCGCCGACCTATCCTGCTGCCCTCCGCACCGGCCGTCGATGCCAGCGGGAGGCGCGGGCTGCGAAGTCGCGGATCGCCTGATCACTGATCCGCGCCGACCCTCGGATGTGCGCGACGGGAAGAGTGCCGTCGTCGACCAGGCGCCAGACCGTCCGCACGCTGACGCTCAGCATCCGGGCTGCCTCGGGGACAGTCCGCAGCAGCGGGGCGACACGGGTTCGGCCCGTGCCCATGGGGAGCGGCTCGACGAGAGGCTGCTGCACGGTGCCATCCCAGCAGCCGGCGCGTACGAATCGCGTACGAGTCGCCTCCGGGCCCCGCGCCCTTACCGCAGCGAGCGACGAGTACGCAGCATACGCTGCGTACGTCACGGCGCTGGTGTGACGTGATCGTGGGTACAGACGCAATCCCCCGAAGCGTGTGAGCGTACAGACGCGCTTGTCGGTGGCCGTTTGCGCGTACAGGAGCGTAAGCGGCGATCTGGTCCGTTACAACCTTGTCACAAACCTTGTCTGCAGGGTCGACGATCACCCTCCGCCTCGTACGCGGCGGCATCCGCAGGTTTGCTCGTCTTGAGCCCTCCCTTATGCGCTGGCGGAGGTAGGCACGGCGCGCCGGCCCCTCCGGCGTGGCCCAGCCGTCTGCCGAACGGTCTGACCCCGGCCAGGCGCACGACGTGACGGGCTCAGAGCTCCTAGAGGCCGCCGGTTTGGGGCCGACGTGGCGCCAGGGAACGGTGGATCGAACAGATGACCGGAGGGTGCATAGGGTACGGTATCCATGAACGACGCAAACGCAAGAGCAGGCGAGCGTGGTGTGGGCGAGCGTGGAGGCGGGGAAGAGCGTACGGAGCGTTCGGTGATGGCGTCAGGGAGGGTCTGGCGATGACCGGGGACGACCTTATCGCGACAGGGCAGGCGGTGAAGCGCACCGAGGCGCTGCTCCGCGGCGCCCGGGCGGTGCTGCGCCGGGTCGACGTCCTCTTGGCCACCGCGCTGGCCAACGAGGACCCGGCGCTCCCTGAGATCGCCGCCCTCCGCGACGCCTGCGATCGCCTGGTCGCCCAGCTCGGCTGGCGGGCCCCGCAACTGGCGGCGTGTCGAAGGTGGAGGACGGTGGCGGCGATATTCAGGTTCGCGTGCTAAGGTTGAATAAGCGACAAAGCTGTTCAAGGAAGACGCCGATGCCCGAGTACGTCGATCGGATCTGGGAGCCGCCGAGCGAGGCGGGGGCCATCCTGCCCCGTCGCGACCGAGTGCGCGTGCGGTTCCGCGCGTTCATCCCCGACCCGATCGCGGACTTGGACGTGCGCACCTCCCCGGAGACGGGGGAGGCGATCGAGGCGGCGGAAGAGGCGATCCGCCGGCTGGACGGCCGAGCTCGGCAGGTAGCGTCACTGGAGGCGCTGTCGCGTCTTCTCCTCCGCGCCGAGGGCATCAGCTCGTCGCGCATCGAGGGCCTGGTCGTCGGGCACCGCCAGCTCGCCGAGGCGCTCTTTGACCCGGAGCGGTCGCGCGCGGTGGCGCGCGAGGTCGTCGGGAACGTCCGGGCCATCAGCGCGGCGATCGATATCGGGGCGGGGGCGGCCCCGTTCACCCCCGATGTGCTGCTCAGCATCCACGGAACGCTGCTGGGTGCGGGCGCGAGCGGGGGCGGGCGCTTTCGCACCGTGCAGAACTGGATCGGACCGGCGACGTCGGTGTCGCCGCGGACGGCGGAGTTCATCCCACCGCCGGAGGGTGAGGTCCCGCGGCTCGCGTCGGACCTGTGTGCGTTCCTGGCTCGGCGGGACGTCTCTCCGCTGGCCCAGGCGGCGATCGCCCACGCTCAGTTCGAGACCGTCCACCCCTTTGAGGACGGCAATGGGAGGGTCGGCAGGGCCCTGATCCACGCGGTGCTGCAGCGCCGACGACTCGCGGAGAGCCACGTCCCGCCGCTCAGCATCGTCCTCGCCGCGAACCCGCGCAGCTACATCGGCGGTCTGACGAGCTTCCGCACGGGGGACTGCGACGCGTGGCTCGGGATCGCCGCGCGGACTGCGCTGGTTGCCTGCCGGGGCACGGAGCGCTTCCTCGCCGCGGTGGGCGATTTGCAAGGCGCCTGGGTGGAGCGGGCCGGGCTCCCGCGGCGCGATTCGAGTGCGCGACGGCTCATCGAGCTGCTCCCCGGCATCCCCGTGTTGGATGTGCGGCTGGCCGCAGCGGAGCTCGGCGTGTCGTTCCAGGCGGCAAACGAGGCCGTCTCCCGGCTTGAGGCGAGCGGGGTGCTGCGCCGGCATGAGCCCGACGCCCAGCGTGACCGGCGGTGGAGTGCGCCGGAGCTCTTCGAGTTGCTGGACAGCTTTCAGTGGGTGACGAGCGGCCCGGCGGTTGAGCTGGACGGGGTGGGAGCGCACCGCCCGTCTCCGCCGGGGAGCCATACGGGCCGCCGTCGGGTGAGGAACGCGGTGGCCGGCGTCGAGGGTCAGGGCGTGGAGCTTTAGCGCCATACACTAAAGGTCCGTTTGGTGTAAACGGGCCCCCGGTGAGCGCTCAAGGGGGGACGACGTGTGGGCGTCGACGAAACCACGGCTATGTCCCAGCTAGCGATAAGCATCCCTTATCGATGGTTGACCCGCTGCCGCGGGTTCACCAACGGACGGAGACGAGGCGACTACGAGCCCGCCCGCCCCAGCGGCTGAACCGCGAGGCCGTGGAGGCGGCGCGGCGTCCACCTCCCCTGAGCCCTCCCTCGGCGTGACGCCCCCTGGCGGCTGCAGGTTCCCGCGTTGCTCCGCAGCGGCGCGTATCCAGCGTGTTGAAGACGATCCGGTCGGTGATGCGCGGCCGGTGGCCGACCAGCCGCTCTGGGCAGAGCGTCAGGACAGGATCGGAGTGGTCACCCGGCGGCTGCCGGAGAGGTTCTGCGGGCCGAGCTGGGTGGCGAACTCGCCCAGCGCCGCCAGCTGGCCCTCGGTGGGTGCGGCGTCGCGGCGCTGTTCGAGGACGCGCCGATAGGCGTCGCCCAGCGACCAGCCCATGCAGAGCAGCGCGGCGCAGGCCACCGTGGGGGCGCGCTCCAGGCCCGCATGGCAGTGGACGAGGACTACCTCCCCCTGGCGGATGAAGTCGGCGACCATGCGGCCGGCCTCCTCCAGGGCCTCGACCGTGGGAGCGGCGTGATCCTGCAGCTGGAACCGCGCGTAGATGGTCGTCTCCGGCCAGCGCGCCTTAACGCTCTCGGTGTCAGTGCGAAGGTCGACCACGGCGGTCACGCCTCCGGCCACCAGCCGGCGGATCTGGAGACGTGATGGCCTGGACCCCACCATGAGCCCGGGGATCACCTCGACGGCGTCAGGCCGACCGATGAACACCTCTCCTTCCCATCGCCTGCCGGCGATCGCTTGAGGGTCGGCTCAGACGACGGACTGCCGGGTGCGCCGCAGTGCAACCGCCCCGGCGACGACGACGATGGCGGCGATGCCGAAGATCGCATACAGCCACGCAGCCGGCCCTGGCGGGGCCGTGGCCGTGGCGGGCAGCGACGTCGTCACGGCGCTGCAGGGCACGGTGACCGAGGTCGTCACCGTGACGCCGGTGACCGACGCGGTGATGGTCGCGGTGCCGCAGGCCGAGGTGGCCGTCGACAGCGTCGTCGACGCCTGGCCGGAGCTGTTCGTGGTGGCGCTCGTCGGGTTGACGGAGATTCCGAGGACACCCCCGACGACGAAGGTCGCCGTGGCGCCCGAGACCGCTCCCCCGCTGGCGGTGAGGAACTGGTCGGTGTAGACGCAGGAAGAGCCCTCGTTGACGCTCGAGCAGCCAGAAACCAGGGATCCTGAGGCGGCAGGGGCCGGATAGGCGAGCGCGACGCTGGCGGTCAAGATGCCGAGAGCGGCGGCACCCACGACCGAGCCGAGGACGCGCACCAGGCGTCCGTGCGAACCACGATCAGCGGCCACGTTTCATCCTCCAGGCACCCTCCCGAGTTCCTCTCTGGATGCACGGTAGCACTTTGGAGTCAGGTTTTCCACAGCCCGCGCATTCCCTCATCGAGAATCTGACCGTGGGGCCATCGTTCCGTGACCTGCGATTCTTACCGTGACCGGGCGCCCCCGAGCGCGGCGGGAGACGCCATGCGGATGGGGAATCGCTAGGAGCTGGCCGCCGAGTTGACCGGGCGGTACTGGAAGGGGAGCCGCCAGGAGCGCGGGGCGATCCTGGATGCCTTCTGCCTGGCCACCGGATACCACCGCAAGTACGCCATCGCCGTTCTCTGAGGGCGTC
>PLOF01000046.1 GCA_003142035.1 Candidatus Dormiibacterota bacterium | reverse complement strand
TTGGCGATGTTGGGGCAGGAGATGTTGAGCTCGTAGCCGGCCAGCCCCTCAGCCCGCTCCAGCCGATCCAGGCACTGGAGGTAGTCCTCGACGTTGCCCCCCGCGACGTTGACGACGACCGGGACGCTCCAGCGGGAGAATTCCGGCGCGTAGGCGGAGGCGACGTGCTCGACCCCGGGGTTCTGAAGGCCGATCGCGTTGAGCATTCCGCCCCGCACCTCGGCCACTCGCGGAGGCGGGTTGCCGTCCCGCGGGTGGAGGGTGGTCCCCTTGGTGAAGAGGGCGCCCAGCCGGTCCATGTCGATGAGCTGGCGCAGCTCGAAACCGTAGCCGGCGGTGCCGCTCGCCAGCCCGACCGGGTTGGGCAGGATCAGTCCGCGCCCGAGGTCGACACGCAGGTCGGGAGCGGTCATGCGACGTGCGCCGGGGGCAGGGCGAGCAGCCCGGGCCAGTCCACCTCTGAGACCTCCCTCACGGGTCCCTGATGGCAGCAGAGGAACCATCCGCCTCCCGCGGCCGGGAGGGCGCACCCCAGGCAGGTGCCGAAGCCGCAACCCATCGGCGCCTCCAGGGAGACGTCGGCGCGCCGAGGGGGACGGGCCAGCCGCCGGATCGTCAGGGCCAGGGCGGCGAGCATCGGGTTGGGGCCGCAGGCATAGACGGCGGCCGTCTCGTCGCAGGCGCCGGCGACCAGCTCGGTGACCAGGCCGCGCCGGCCCCGGCTGCCGTCGTCGGTGGTCTCGACCACGCGGACCGCATCATCGCCCCGCCGGAAGCGCTCCGCGGGATAGAGACGGCTGGCGGTGGCGGCACCGCTCAACACGATCACATCGGCGCACCCACCCCGGCGCAGCTCACGCACCAGGAGGGGGAAGGGGGCGCAGCCCAGGCCCCCGCTCACGATCACGGCGCGGACGGGGACGGGATCGAGGGGGAAACCGTTGCCGAGCGGACCGAGCGCCTGGAGCGGGTCGCCGGGGCGGAGCGCCACCAGCAGGCGGGTGCCCGCACCGACCGCCTCGAGGACGAAGGAGCAGAGCTCCCCCGCCGTCCAGGCCACGCTGAACGGTCGCCGGAGCAGCGGGTCGACCCCGCCCCAGGCGCGGAGCTGGGCGAACTCCCCGGGGCGCGCGGTGGCGGCCAGGTGTGGCAGCCGGGCCGTGATCTCCACCATCCCGCCGTCCAGCGTCTCGACTGCGACCACCTCCCCGGACTCGTCCCGGGCACGCCCGAGATCGGACAGCGGGCTGCTCACCCGGGTACCGCCGCGACGATGCCCTCGCGATAGGCGCGCACCGTGGCCACGGTGATGTCCCCTCCCCGGCGCTGCCGGGTGATGGCATCGACCAGGGCCTGGGCGGTGTCCATGGAGGTGCAGCAGGCGATCCGGCGATGCTCGGCGGCCAGCCGGATGCGATAGCCGTCCTTGACCGTGCGCCCGGCGGCCGCGAGCCCCCGGCTCCCGTCCGGCGAGAGGGTGAGCTCGTCGCTCTCCAGGTTGGAGACGGTGTTGATGATCAGTGACACCCTGCCCTCATCGATGATGTCGAGGACATTGGGCCGGCTCTGCCCGATCCTGCCCACCGCGGTGGCGCTGATGCCGGCGGCGCTCAGGGCCGCCGCGGTGCCCGCGGTGGCGTAGACCCCGAAGCCGAGCGCCGAAAGCTGGGCCACGATGGGGAGCGCCTCCGCCTTGTCGGAGTCGGCGATGCTGCAGAGCACCGCGCCCTTGGTCGGCACCGAACCGAGCGCGGCGACGAATGCCTTTTCGAGAGCGGCTCCGAGGCTGATGTCGATGCCCATCACCTCGCCGGTCGACTTCATCTCCGGGCCGAGCGCCGAATCCACCAGCGCGAGCTTGACGGTGGAGAAGACCGGGGCCTTGACGGCGACGAGCGGTGCGGCCGGGCGGAGCCCGGTCTCGTAGCCGAGGTCGCAGAGCTTCTCGCCCCGCATCACCCGCGTCGCCAGCTCAACCATCGGCACCCCGGTGACCTTGCTGATGAAGGGGACGGTTCGCGACGCCCGGGGGTTCACCTCGATGACGTGCGGCACGCCGCGCCAGATGACGAACTGGATGTTGCACAGGCCGCGGACGGGAAGCGCACGGGCGATGTCGATGGTGTCCGACACGATCTGCCGGGTGACCTCCGCGTCCAGCCCCGCGGCGGGATAGGCGGCCATCGAGTCGCCGCTGTGGACGCCGGCGCGTTCCACATGCTCCATGAGACCGGGGATGACCACCGACTCACCGTCGGAGACCGCGTCGACGTCGACCTCGGTGCCGAAGAGGTACTTGTCGACGAGCACGGTGCCCCGCGAGCCTCCGATCCGATCACCGTCGTCGGGCAGCGCCGCCATCGCCGCAGCCACGAAGCGCTGGAGCTGGTCGCGGGAATGGACGATCTCCATGGCTCTCCCGCCCAGCACGAAGGAGGGGCGGACCAGCACCGGATAGCCGATCCGGTCGGCGATCGCCGCCGCCTCCAGGGGGTCGAGGGTGGCCGCTCCGTGGGGCTGAGGGATCTGCAGACGGCGCATCAGCGCCTCGAAGCGGCGGCGGTCCTCGGCGAGGTCGATGGCGTCGACCGTGGTGCCGAGGATGGTGACCCCGTGGCGGTCGAGTGGCTCCGCCAGGTTGATCGCGGTCTGCCCCCCGAACTGGACGACCACGCCGCTGGCCCGCTCGGCCTCGATGACGGCGAGGACCGCCTCCTGGTCGAGCGGCTCGAAGTAGAGGCGGGTGCTGCAGTCGAAGTCAGTGCTCACCGTCTCGGGGTTGCTGTTGACCATGATCGCGGCCACGCCCTGACGGCGCAGTGCCTCCGCGGCCTGGACGCTGCAGTAGTCGAACTCGATGCCCTGTCCGATGCGGATGGGCCCGCTGCCCAGCACCACCACCGCCTCCCCGTCCGGAGCCGGTCTCTCATCCTCGGACTCGATGGTGGAGTAGTAGTAGGGGGTGGTCGCGGCGAACTCGGCGGCACAGGTGTCGACGCACTTGAAGGTGGGGACGAGGCCGAGCCGCTTCCGGGCCTCCGCGACGGCCGCCATCGAGACGCCGGCCAGCTCGGCGATCCGCCGGTCGGAGAGCGCCATGCGCTTGGCGGAGATGAGGACTTCGTCCTCGAGGCCACGCCGGAGCGCCTCCTCCACGCCGACCAGGGCGCGGATGCGGTCGACGAACCACGGTGCGATGGTGCTGCGGCGGCTCACCTCCTCCACCGAGTCCCCCTGGCGCAGCGCCTCCATGACCGCGAAGATGCGGCGATCGTTGGGATTCTCGAGGAGCACCGGGTCGCGCACCTCGGCCTCGGCGGGCGGACGCTGCTCCAGCGATCGGAGGGCCTTGCTGAAGGCCGCCTCGAAGCTGCGCTCGATGGCCATCACCTCGCCGGTCGACTTCATCTGGGTTCCCAGGCGACGGTCGGCCTCGGGGAACTTGTCGAAGGGCCAGCGCGGGATCTTGACCACACAGTAGTCGAGAGCGGGCTCAAAGGCGGCACAGGTCTTGCCGGTGACCGCGTTGGGCACCTCGTCGAGGCGGCGCCCCGCCGCGATCTTGGCGGCCAGCCGGGCGATGGGGTAGCCGGTCGCCTTGCTGGCCAGGGCCGAGGAGCGCGACACCCGGGGATTGACCTCGATCACGTGGTAGTCGGAGGCGTCGGGAGCGAGGGCNNGTCTGCGCCGGCGCCACCACGATGGAATCGCCGGTGTGCACCCCCATGGGGTCGAGGTTTTCCATGTTGCAGATCGTGATGCAGGTCCCGGCGGCGTCCCGCATCACCTCGTACTCGATCTCGCGCCATCCGGCGAGCGACCGCTCCACCAGCACCTGGCCGATCGGCGAGACGGCGAGCCCATTGCTCACCACCTCGACGAACTGCTCCTCGGTGGCGCAGAGCCCGCCGCCTGTCCCTCCGAGGGTGAAGGCGGGCCTCACCACGAGCGGCAATCCAATCTCGGCGAGGAACCGGCGCGCGTCGGCGAGCGAACCGACGGTGCGCGACTCGGGCACCGGCTCGCCGATGCGCTGGAGCAGCTCCTTGAACTTCTCCCGGTCCTCGGCCGTCCGGACCGCCTCCAGGGACGTCCCCAGGGGGCGGACCCCGTACTTCTCGAGGACACCGGCATCCTCGAGCGCGATGGCGAGGTTGAGCCCGGTCTGACCTCCGAGGGTGGCCAGCAGCCCCTCGGGGCGCTCGGCGGCGATGATCCGCTCCAGCACCGGCACGGTCAGGGGTTCAATGTAGACCGCATCCGCCGACTGATCGTCGGTCATGATCGTCGCCGGGTTGCTGTTGACCAGCACCACCCGGATACCCTCTTCGCGGAGGGCCTTGCAGGCCTGGGTACCGGCGTAGTCGAACTCCGCGGCCTGGCCGATGATCACCGGGCCGGAGCCGATGACGAGCACGGAGCGGGGTCGTTCCGGTGCGGTCGGGGCCTGGGGGTGGGGCTTCGCCTCGGCCCGGACGTCGGCACGCCCTGACTGGCTTGTGCCGCGGTCGCCGGCCCGTGGGGCCGCCGGCTCTTCTCGGCGCGATTGCATCTCGCGCCTGCGAAGAGCCTCGGCCGCGCCCGCACCCCCATGCCCCTCACCGCGCACCCCAGCCTCCCCTTCGCCGTGACCATCGGTTCGAAGCTCGACAGGAGACTCGCCGTACTGGGAGGCGAGGGTGAGGAACTCGTCGAAGACCCCGGCCCGATCCTGGGGGCCGGGAGCGCCCTCCGGATGGTATTGGACAGAAATGACCGGAAGGCTTCGGTGGCGGAGGCCCTCCACGCTGCCGTCGTTGAGGTTGCGCTCGCTCACGAACCAGCCGGACGCCTCCGGCAAGGTCTGGGCGTCGACCTGGAACTCGTGGTTCTGGGAGGTGACGTAGACGGCACCGCTCAGCTCGTCACGGACCGGGTGGTTGCCGCCGTGGTGGCCAAAGCCGAGACGGGAGGTCGTCGCCCCGGCAGCCTGGCCGAGCACCTGGTGTCCCAGGCAGATGCCGAGGATCGGGACACCGCGCTCGAGCAGCCGGCGGGCGAGCTGGACCTGACCGGGCAGCCGGGAGGGGTCGCCGGGGCCGTTGCTCAGCACCACGCCGTGGGGCTGATGACGCATCACCTGGTCGAGGTCGGCGTCGTGCCGGACGGTGATCACCTCGGCGCCACGGCTGGTCAGCGCCCGGAGCTGGTTGCGCTTGAGACCGAGATCGACGGTGACGATCCGGACTCCGCGAAAGCGTCCGACCCCACCGTTCCGGAGCACTCCGAGCTCCAGCTCGACGGAGAGCGGTTCCTCCCAGCGCTTCCAGGGCTCGGTCTGGGAGACCTCGGCCACCAGGTCGCGATCGCTGACCCACGGGGCCTTGCGGGCCAGGTCCACCTGCGCCTCCGGGGTGAGCGCCGTGGCGACGGCCAGCACCCCGCGGAGGGTGCCGCGGTCGCGAAGATGGCGGGTGAGCGCGCGGGTGTCGATCCCGCGCAACCCGGGCACGCCCTGGCGGCGCAGCTCCTCGTCGAGAGACCGATCCGCCGCGGCGTGCCCAACCCGCTCGGAGAGCTCCCGGACGATCAGCGCGCGGCAGTGCATCCGGCCGGACTCGGCGTGGTCGTCCCTCACCCCGTAGTTCCCGATCAGCGGGTAGGTCATGACCACCATCTGGCCCGCGTACGACGGGTCAGTGCAGATCTCCTGGTACCCGGTCATGCAGGTGTTGAAGACGACCTCGCCCGACGTGGCGGGGTTGAGCGGGGCACCGAAGAGCCACCCCTCGTGAACGGCACCGGACTCGAGCGCCAGCCGTCCCCTAACCACGGGCGGTCTCCGTGCCCGCCGCGGACGCGGGCCACGGGAGGCGCTGCCGGTCGTGATGGACGAGGGCGCCGTCGACCAGGGTCATCAGCACCCGCCCGTGGAGTCTCGCCCCGAGCAGGGGCGTGTTCTGGGAGCCGGAACGGAGGTGCGCGGGCTCCACGGTCCATTCGGCCTCCGGATCGAAGAGAACACAGGTGGCCGCCTCGCCGATCCGCAGCCGGGGTTCGCGAATGCCGGACGCCTTGCCGAGCACCCGGTAGGGCCCGATGGTGAGGCGGTCCACCAGGGTGGGGATCCAGTCCCCGCTCATCCCTCCGAGGGTGATGCAGACCGCGAGCGCCAGCTCAAGTCCGATCATCCCCGGGGCCGCCCGGTCGTACGGCAGGGCCTTCTCCTCGACTCGATGGGGTGCGTGGTCGGTGGCCACCGTATCGATCACGCCGTCACGGAGACCCTGGATCAACGCCTCCCGGTCGCGGTCGGTGCGGAGCGGGGGATTCACCTTGAGCAGGCCCGCCGGCTGCGGCTCGGTCGCGAAGGGGAGCCACATCCCGAGGTGATGAGGTGTCGCCTCAGCGGTCACGTTGGCCCCACCTTCCTTGGCCCGCCGGATCATCTCCACGCCGGCAGCCGACGACACGTGCTGGAGGTGAACGTGTCCCTTCCCGGCGTGGGCCAAAGCCCGCAGCGCGTAATCGATGGCGCGGGTCTCGGCCTCGACCGGGCGGAGCGAGCAGCGCTGCACCGGTCCCTGCACCCGGTTGACCTGGGCCAGGACCTCCTCATCCTCGGGGTGGATCATCACGGGACGGCCGAGGGACACGGCGCGCCCGATCGCCTCGCTGAGCAGACGCGGGGAGAAGCCGTTGCGACCGTCGTCGCTGAAGGCGGCGGCCCCGGCGGCGGCGCAGGCCTCCATGTCGACCAGCTCCTCTCCCTTCAGCCCCTTGGTGAGAGCGCAGCCGGTCAGCACCTGGACCGAGGCGGCGACGGCCCGGAAGGTCGCCTCCTTGACCCGGTCGGGGCTGTCGATCGGCGGCACCGTGTTGGCCATCGCCACGATCTGGGTGAAACCCCCGGCCGCAGCCGCCTGCGAGCCGCTGTGGATGGTCTCGGCGCCCTCGTCACCCGGCTCACGGAGGTGGGTGTGGATGTCGATGAAGCCAGGGCAGAGGATGACCGGGGTGCCCCCCGGAGGTGGGGTGAGGTCGATGACGGGCAGCGTGCCCTCGCCCATGTGCTTGTAGATGGCGATGATCCGGCCCTCGCTCAGCCAGACGTCCTGGCCGGCCGCATCGCGGCGGGCGAGGGGGTCGATGACCCGGACACCGCGGAGGATGCAGTTCATGGGCGGGGCGCCAGGAAGATCCCGCCCGCGTCCGGATCCGAGCCGAGCTCGATCTCGACCCACTCCGCGGCGGTGACGGGAAGATTCTTTCCAACATAGGTCGGTCGCACCGGCACCTCGCGACCACCCCGATCCACCAGCACGGCCATCTCGATCGCCGCCGGCCGCCCCTGCGACGAGACGACATCGAAGGCGGCACGCATGGTCCTGCCGGTCTGGATCACGTCGTCGACGAGGATGACGACCGCCCCCTCGGGCGAGGGGGTGGAACGGGCCCGGCACGTGACCGGCAGGATCCCCTGCCAGGCGCCGTCCAGCCCCGGCTGGCGCGGCCGGTCATCGCGAAAGCCGCTCACGTCCACCGCGACGAGCATCACTTCGGGAGCGGAGATCTGCCGGAGGTGGGCGCAGAGATCGCGAGCCACCCCGACGCCGCCCTCCCGGACGCCGGCGAGGACCACTCGATCCATATCGCCCGGATGACCCTCGACGATCTCGTGGGCGAGCCGGGTCAGGACCCGGCTGACCCCGTGTCCGTCCAGCACGCGGGTCCGTGCCCACTCGGGGTCGGCGGTGTGCGCCGGCACGGCGCGCTGCGCCTGGGTCATCCGAGCAGGAGATCGAGCACGGCCATGCGAACCGCGACGCCGTTGCGCGCCTGGCGGAAATAGGCGGCCCGCGGATCCGAGTCCACCTCGGTCGCGATCTCGTCCACCCGGGGAAGAGGATGCATGACGATCGCCTTCTGGGGCAGCGCCCGCATCACCTCCGCGTCGATGCGGATCGCCCGTCGAGCCGCCTCGAAATCGGCGAGATCGGTGAAACGCTCCTTCTGAACGCGGGTCTGATAGACGACATCGACGGACGAGATCACCTCGTCAAGGCGATCGGTGAGCTGGAAGGGGACGCCCGCGGCGGCCACCCGGGCCTGCAGGTCGGCATCCACCTGGACCACCTCGGGGGCGACGAAGCTCATCCGAACTCCGGGGTAGAGGCTCAGCAGCTGCACCAGCGAGTGCACGGTGCGGCCAAAGCGGAGGTCACCGCAGAAGGCGATGTGAGCGCCATCGGCGCTGCCGCGCTCGCAGCGGATGGTGTAGAGGTCGAGAAGAGCCTGGGTCGGGTGCTCGCCGGGGCCGTCTCCCGCGTTGACGACCGGCACCGACGCCACCGCCGCGGCCCGGGCGGCGGCCCCGGCCTGATCGTGGCGGAGGACGATGACGTCGGCGTAGGAGGAGACCATCCGGATGGTGTCCTCTAGGGTCTCGCCCTTGATGACGCTGGAGAACTCCCGAGCCGCCTCGGTACCCACCACCGCACCGCCGAGGCGGAGCATCGCCGACTCGAAGCTGAGGCGGGTGCGAGTGGACGGCTCGTAGAAGAGGGTCGCCATGATCCGTCCGGCCAGCCGGGTGTCGCGGTGCCCGGCCAGCGCGTCGGCACGGGCAAAGATGTCGTCGAGGCTCTCCCGGTCGAACTGCTCGCTGGAGATGACGTGCTCGAACTTCCGAATGGTGCTGACCGGCGTCATCGGCGATGCCCTCCGACCACCCGTGGGGCCGCAGCGGAAGGGCACCGGCACAGCCGGCTCCGATCCCCTTGCCGGCCTCACGGGACCTGCTTGAAGTGGATCCGTCGCGACGCACTCTATCACTGCTGATGGCCGCGATCGTGGTCGCCGCCCGGCGGGGGAGGAGGCTCACCCGCCGCAGCCTGAAGTGGGCCGGGGCGGTGCGGATGGGCCGGCTTCCGATCCCCGGTGACGGCTGCAACGTCCCCCGACGAAGAGCGTGACGGGTTGGTCGCCGCGAGTTTGTTGGCGGAGCGCATGCCCGATACTGCCGGCGTGAGAGCGTTCGACGCCGCTCGCGCGGACCGTCCCCCGACCGCACCGCTTGCCCTCCCCGGGGTCACCCCGCTACGGCCAAGCGGTGCCTTCTCCGACCTTCGCTACCTGCTGATGGGCCGGATCGTCCCCGCCGTGCTCTACGCCGTGCTCGGGTACGAGGTGATCGTGAACGCCATCGCCTCCCGCCTCTCCCCGGTCAATTGGCTGACGGTGGTGGGCGGACCGGTGCGGGAGGGCCTGTTCGCCGCCTTCTGCCTGATCCCGGTCGTCCTCTTCGTGGTGCGGCCGAAGCCACAGACCGCGGACGTCAGGATCCTGCCGCGGGTGGTCGCCTTCCTCGGTACCGCGATCCTGCTCCTCTGCGGCACCGGGGTTGGCGGGGGCATGACCATCTTTGCCGTCCCGGCCTGGGTGGGGACCGTCTGCACGGTGGTCCTGGTGGGCGCCACGGCCGGCGCGGTCTGGGGCCTGCTGACGCTCCGGCTCTCCTTCGGCATCTTCCCGGCGGCGAGAAGTCTGGTGACCGGAGGCCCCTACCGCCTGGTTCGCCACCCCCTCTACATCTGCGAGATCCTGTCGGCACTGGTGATGGTGATCTCCAGCGGCCGTCTCGCCACGATCGCCCTGGTCGCAATCTTCTGCGCTCTCCAGGTGACCCGGATCCACTACGAGGAAAGTCTCCTGAGCAAGTCCTTCCCGGAGTGGCGGGCGTGGGCTGCGGGGCGGGCCCGGCTCATCCCAGGGGTCTGGTGACGGGGATCAGCCGGCCTCGGTGACCTCGTGCCGCCGTTCTGTCGCGGCCGCCTCGTGGTCGAGGAGCCACTGTTTGAGCGGGAGGCCCCAGCCGAAGCCTCCGAGAGAGCCGTCGGTGCGCACCACCCGATGGCAGGGGACGATCAGCGGGATGGGGTTGCGGGCGCAGGCGGAGCCGGCGGCCCGCGCATGGCGGCGGTCGCCTCCCAGTTGGGCGTAGCTGCGAACCTCTCCGGCGGGGATCCGCCGCAGCTCGTCCCAGAGCCTGAGCATGGCGGGGCTACCCTCCATCCGCACCGGGAGCTGATCCAGGGCCGTGACGTCGGCCCCGGTGAAGTACGCGTCCAGCGCCGAGGAGATCTCGCCGAGCTCGACGCGCACGCGGATCTCCGCTCGGGGCTCGGGCAGACGGTCACGCAGCTCGTCCGCGCCGGCGGTGAAGCCGCTACCCACGACGGTGCCACCCTCCGCGATCGCGGTGAAGGTGCCGAAAGGGGTGGGGACGGTGACGGCGTCGTAGGTCATGGCGACATCTCCGGTGGCTCCGGCGGGTCAGAAGCGGGTGCGCCGGCGGCACCCGCGGCAGCGGGGGCGGTGAGGGTATTCCAGAGGTGGAGCGCAGCGTAGGCGCGCCAGGGACGCCAGAGCTCCGCGCGCCGGGCCAGACTGCCGGCGTCCGCGGGCTCCCCGAGCCGCTCCATCGCTCGCCGCAGCCCGAGGTCGCCGAGCGGGATGGCGTCGGGGTCGCCGAGGACGCGCATCGCGACATAGGCTCGTGTCCACGGGCCGAAGCCGGGCAGGCCGCTCAGGATCGTGTCGAGCTCATCCGGGCCCGCTCCGGCGAGGTCCAGGTCACCCGCCGCAACGGTACTGCTCAAGGCCCGGACGGACCTGATCCGCCGGCCGGTCAGCCCGAGCCCGTCGAGATCGGCTCCGACGAGGCGCTCTGGCGAGGGGAAGAGGTGGGTGACGCCCCCGACCGGGGAGGGGAGCGGGTCGCCGTGCCGTGCGACCAGCCGGGCGGCCAGGGTACGGGCGGCCGCGACCGAGACCTGCTGACCGAGAACCGCTCGGACGGCGGTCTCGAACGGCTCGGCGCTGCCCGGAACCCGCATACCGGACAGGCCGGCGGTGAGCCGGTCGAGCATCGGGTCGCGGCTGAGGCCGGCGGCGACGGCATCAGGGTCGGAGTCGAGGTCGAGCAGCCGGCGGCACCGGCGGACCACCCCTTCCAGGTCGGAGAGATCGTCGAGGCGGACGCGCAGGAGGACATGACCGTCCCCGGGGGTGAGCAGGACGACAGCGGCCCCGCCGGGGGTGCGCAGAGCACGGGCGTAGCCACCTGCGGTGGCGGCTTCCACCCCGGGGACCGCCCGGACCGAGAGGAACGAGAAGAGCGGCGTCTCCGCGAACGGGTCCCGGCGGGCAAGGCGAAGCGTGAGCCAGCCGCCGGCGTCGCTCTCCGCCCCCGTCGCGACACCACGGAGAGCTCTGGGCGCGACCCCCAGCTCCTCGCGGATCGTCTCGTTGAACTGGCGAAGGGAGCCGAAGCCGGCGGCGAAGGCCACGTCCACGAAGGGCATCGAGCTCTGCGCGATCAGAGTGCGGGCCGTCTGGACCCGGCGGCTGCGGGCCAGCTCGTGCGGCGAGGCGCCGATGGAGGCGGTGAAGCGCCGATCCAGCGTCCGGGAGCTGACCCCCAGCCGACGAGCGACCCCCTCGATCCCGCCGTCATCGGCCAGGCCGGCGGCGATGAGTCGGAGCGCCCGGCCCACCAGCGCCCCGTCGGGCTCATCCAGCCGGTCGGGGCGGCAGCGCTTGCAGGCACGGAACCCGGCCGCCTCGGCGGCCGCCGGCGAGGGAAGGAAGCGGACGTGGTCGCGACGCGGGGTCCGCGAGGGACACCCGACACGGCAGTAGACGCCGGTGGTGGTCACCGCCACCAGGAACCTCCCCTCGAAGCGGCGATCGCGGCTCGCCACCGCGCGGTACCGGCTCTCGAAATCCTCCACGAGTCCATGTTGCGGGGAGAGGCACAGTGACCGCTCGCGGATTCCGGACAGGGCGGTAGGCGGAGCCAGGCGGCAGGCAGACGGCTCGCGCCGAGGCGGAAGGGGACGGCGCGAGCTCCCGGGCCGGGGGCCTGATGACGGCGGTGACGCGTCAGTCGAGCGCAACCCCCAGCTTGGCCACCAGCGCGGTGAGTGCCTTGTCCTGCTCCTCGAGATGCGCCTGGATCTGCATCGCCTCGTGGAGCACGGCCTCCGCATCGGCATAGGTGTCCTGGGCCCGCTTGTCACTGGCAGTCGACTGGATGTTGGTCCCGACGATGATGATGGAGAGGAGGACGAGCTGGAGGAAGGTCTGGGCGATCCAGGCCACCGGCCCCTCGCCACCCTTGGCGAGCGCCGCGGGGAGGCCGACCAGCGCGAGGATGCAGAAGATCCACGCGCAGGTCATGCTGCCCACGCCCTGGGTGATCTTCACCGCCAGCCAGCTGTTGACCCGGGAGTAGCGGTTGCCGTGCGGCAGCTGGTCACGTGCCCTGGTCGGATGCACGCGATGTTCGAGGATGGCGAGCGTGCGGGCGTGGGGCTTGTGCTCGAATTTCATGTGTCGTCACACCTTGGCAGTCGGTACAGGGTGCGGAGGCATCTTCCGCTCGCGCGAAAGCCTACGGGTTGCAGGCGCCCTTCCGCTGACGTCGGGGCGAGGTGCGCGGCAGTTCGATCACCTCGCCCGGGTGATCCCGCCAGCCCCGCGGTGCGGACGGCGGGAGCCTCTCACGGCTCCCGCCACTCCGTCACGACTAATACGCGGTACTAGTNNACTAGTAGAAGATCTTGGCCAGCTCGTACAGGTCCGCCGGGACGCGGCGCTGCTGCCGGGCGACATCGCCGATCGGGGCCGTCTCGACGGTCCCGTTGCGCACCACGGGCATCATCCCCCAGCTCTTGGCGAGCACCAGGTCGTAGGCGGCGACGCCCACCCGGGTGGCCCAGATCCGGTCGTAGGCCGACGGGGTACCGCCCCGCTGGGTGTGCCCGAGCACCGTGGTCCGGGTCTCGTGACCGAGGCGCTCCTCGATGACTTCCGCGAGGGTCTCCGCGACCCCGCGCTTGCTCAGCTGGGCGTGGCCGAAGGCATCGACCTTGCCGTCGCCCGTCTGCTGGTCGGTGACGCCGGCCACCTGCACGCCCTCGGCGACCACGATGATGCTGAAGTCGTGGCCGCTCTGGAGGCGCTTCTGAAGGCGGTCGATGATCTCGTCGAGAGTAACGGTGATCTCGGGGATCAGGATCAGGTCCGCACCGCCGGCCAGGCCTCCCATCAGGGCCACCCAGCCGGTGTCCCGGCCCATCACCTCGACCACCATCACCCGGTGGTGAGAGGCGGCGGTGGTGTGGAGCCGGTCGAGCGCCTCGGCGACCCGGCTCACCGCGGTGTCGAAGCCGATGCAGTAGTCGGTCACCGAGAGGTCGTTGTCCATCGTCTTGGGGACGCCGACCACCGGCCCACCGTGGTCCGCCAGCCAGGCGGCCACCGAGAGGGTGTCGTCGCCGCCGATGGCGACCAGGGCATCCAGCTCGGCCCGACCGAGGTTGCGGAGGACCTCCTCGCGGCCACCCTCGCGCTTCATCGGGTTGGTCCGGGAGCTTCCCAGCACGGTGCCCCCGAGCTGAAGGATGCCCGAGAAGAGGCGGCGGTCCAGTTCCATGAAGTCGCCGTCGCCGATCAGGCCGGCCCAGCCGTTCTTGACACCAATGACAGTATCGCCGTGGGCGAGGGCACGCCGTCCCACCCCGCGGATGGCCGCGTTGAGCCCGGGAGCGTCACCGCCCCCGGTGAGGATGCCGATGCGCAAGGTCAGCTCCCATATCCCGGGTCGTGGTTGAAGGCGCTCTCCTCGTCCTGGCCGAGGACGACGATCACTCCGTCTGTGGAGCCGGTCGCTCCCGGGCTGGGCGGCGGCACCGTCGTGACGGGGACACCAAAGTATGCCGCGAACCACTTCGCAGCCGCAGTCTCGGTTCCGCCACTCTGATCGATGACCGCAGTCCCGGAAGTGGTCGGGACCCTACCCAGGTCCTGGGTCGACCAGCCCAAGTCGCCGAAGATTCCGACCCAGCGGGCGGAGGCCCCATTGCCCGTGCCACTGCCGTCCTCGATGCCGACGTGCGGGTCCTCGCCGAGGGAGGCCGGAGGGGCGAAGACCTTCTGGATGAAGTGGTCGATGGTCGCGTAGCTGCCGTCGTCGGCGTAGAGGTAATCGGCAGCACAGGTGGGCACATTGCACTCGTAAAGGAAGTTGGTGGCGTCCAGGCCGGCGTGGACGATGGAGGTGGAGTTGACTCCCTTCACCAGGTTGTAGATCGCCTCGACATCGTCGAGTGTCATGTTGGTGTCGACGTTTCCGCCCAGCGCGTCGAGCAGGCTGGGGAGATCACCGATGCCACCGATGGAGAGCACCTTCGCCTTGATGGCGGTCAGGATCTGCTGCTGGCGCTGGCTGCGAGCGAAGTCGGTGCCCTGACCGTTATCCCCGTGACGGGATCGCGCGTACTCGAGGGCGGTGGCGCCGCTCATGTGCTGTTCACCCGCCTTGAAGCTGATCTCCGTGTACGGGCACGTGTCAGCATCGCACGAGGGGTACTGGGGGTCGAAGAAGCTGACCGGGACGTCGATGTCGATGCCTCCCACGGCGTCCACGCCCTGCTTGAAGGCGGTGAAGTCGAGCCCCACGAAGTAGTCGATGGGGATGCCGAGAAGGTGAGAGAGGGCGGCGTCCGCCATCGCGCCCCCAGCGTCCTCCTGGCCGGCCTGGACCCCGCCGTCGCCGTCGAGTACACCGTCGCTGTAGGCCTGGTTGATCTTGCCCTCGTCGACCTTCTTGCCGGCCGCGTTGTACATCGGCACGTACCAGTCGCGGGGAATCGAGATCTCGGCGACCTGCGGAGGGCCGGTCGCGTGCGGCTGGATGGAGATGACCATGATCGAGTCGGAGAGGTAGGCCCCGTCGTGTCCGGCGCCACCGTAACCGTAGAGAGCGATGTTGATCCGCTGTTCCGCGGCAACCTGGTTGTTCTGGATTTTTGAGCCACTCTCTCCCCGGACCAGGCTCCCGACGACGGAGGCCACGTTGGTGTGGAAGAGATGCGCCAGACCGTCCAGGGTCCGATAGGCGAAGACGCCGCCGATGGCGGCCACCACCACCACGACGGCGACGACCGTGCGCTTGCTCGTCATCCAGCGGGGGAGGACGCGATACCGCGAGCGCCGGAGGCGCGTTCTCGGTGCCATCTCGATTAGTTCCGGTCGGGAGTCGTGAGGTGGGCGGACGCCCGCCCCACCGTGGACCCGGCCGATCAGGTCCCTCTTCTGGAACGTCGACGGGGTGTGGGGAAGCTTTGGGTCGCCGGCAAGCGTAAACCAGGGCAACCGGGAAGTGGGGAACCGGAGATGCCGGAGGCACGATCGGTGCCGCCCGCGCCTGCCCGCGATGACGATCGACGTGGGCCCCGTTGCGGCCCCCCGTGGCAGGCCGCCGGCCCGGCGTGATCTCAGCAACCACGCCACTCGCGTTGCCGTTGCGTCCGCCTCGCGGCCGGACGGTCGCGCGGAACCCGGGCCGTCCGCGGAGTTTCACGAGTTCCGAGGGAAGAATTGTGCCGAGATGATGACAACTCCCCGGCAGCCGGGAAATCGCTCCACCGAGGATGCCAGAATCCGCGAGAGGCTGCGCCTCCACTGGCCGCCGGCGCGCGGGCGTGACCCGCTGGCGTTGACAGACCGCCGAAGCGGTCATGTGCCGCAGCGTTGGAGGCGTGGCCGGTGGTCGAGAGGCGGGACGGACAGCTCAGGATCGGGGTCCTGTCACCGTTGATCGCCGGCAGCTACATGGGCGCGGTGCTCTCGGCGATTTCCGACACGGTCGCCCGGGCCAATGGCCGGTTGGTGGCGATCCAGACCCTCGACCCGAGCCAGGGTAGCCTCGACGCCCTGGTGCCGCACTACAGCCTCCGGGTGGCCTGGGACCAGGTGGACGGATTCATCGTCGTGGTGAATGCGGTCGACCGGTCGTACCTGCAGTCCCTGCGCGACGCCGGCAAGCCCGTGGTCTTGCTCAGCGAGGAGGTGGAGGGCTTCTCCTGCCCGGTGGTCCGGGCGGACAACCGTCTCGGGGTCCTCCAGGCCATGGGCCATCTCGTCGAGCACGGTCACCGGCGCATCGCCTTCGTGGGCAGCCTCTTCCAGGCGGATACTCGGGAGCGCTACGAGGCCTACCGGGAGGCGCTCGTCGACCACGGCATCGAGCCGGACGCACGCCTCCTCTTCGAAACGGCCGACAACCTGGAGGGGACGGGCGAGGCGGCGGGGAGGGCGATGCTCGCCGCGGGCATGCCATCGACCGCCGTCTTGGCGGCCACCGACTACAACGCGCTGGGCCTCATGAAGGCGCTTTCGGAGGCGGGCCTGGACCTGCCTGACGACCAGGCGGTCGTCGGCTTCGACGACGTGGATGCGGCCGCGGCGGTACGCCCGACTCTCTCGACGGTGCGCCAGACCTTCACCACCACTGGTCACCGCGCCGCCACCCTCCTCCTCGAACTGGTGGCGGGCCGTGCGGTGGCGCCGGAAGTCCATCGGGTGCCGACGTCCTTCGTCGCCCGGGAGTCCTGCGGCTGCGCGACCGGCTCGGCGCCGGAGGTGTTCGGTGACCCGGGCACCGCTTTCCCCACCACTCCGAAGGACCGGCTCCGGTTCCGGCTCCAGCGGCTCCTGAACGGCATCGAACCGCTGCCTCCCGAGCAGTCCGCAGCGCTCGACGTGGCCGTGGAGGCCATCGCGCGCTGCGCGCAGCTGGGCAAGGAGAGCGACCAGGCCGGGGGATGCGCCCCCCGCGAGGCGGCCCAGGCGCTCTTCTCGATCAGTCCGCGCTGGACCACGATCACGGCGAGTGTGAATTGCGCGCGCCGCTACTGGCAGGAACTGGAGGCGGCCCGGGACCCCGCCGAGGACGCGGCGCATCTGCAGGCCGGCATCACCGAGATCCTGGTGGAGCTCTCCCGATTGCTGGCACAGCGCGAGTCGACGGCCAACACTGTGCTCAACCTGCAGATGCGCCGGGAGCACCAGTTGAGCATGGCCCTGGTGAGCGGCAGCACCGGCGACCCCCGATCCCTCGGCTGGCTCGATCACACCACGGCGCGGGTGGGCTGCCTCGGTCTCTGGTCGGCGGATCGCGAGGAAGGTGGGGAGCGCCAGCATCTCCTGACCATGACGGGCACCTACGCGCGAGAGGGCCCCCCGCTCGCCCAGCTCCCCACCCAGGTCCGGGTCGAGGACTTCCCCCCGGCTGGACTCCTCGAGAGCGTGCAATGGACACCCGGCGACGTTGGACTGGTGATGCCCATCAGGACCAATGGCATGGATCTCGGGCTGATGGCCATGGTCGCCCCGGTCGAGGTCACCCAGGTCACGGGGCGGGATCTGCACTTCGAGAACAGCGCCCTGGTCAGCGTCGCGGTGGAGCGCGAAGTGATGACCGAATGGCTTCGCTCCCAGACCGAGGACCTGGCCCGGGCCTACAAGCGCGAACGCGACCTGGTCGAGGAGATCCAGCGCAGTGAGGAGCGCTACGCACTGGCGGCGCGGGCGGCCAACGACGGTCTCTGGGATTGGGAACTCGGCACATCGAGCATCTACTACTCGGACCGGTGGAAGACGCTGATCGGGCAGCGGGGATCTGACCTGGGAACCAGCCCCGACGAGTGGTTCCGGCGGGTGCATCCGGGCGACCTGCCCCGGCTGCGCAAGGCGGTGAGCGACTGTGTCGACGGCACGCGGGAGCTGATGGAGTGCGAGCACCGGCTCCGCGCCGCCGACGGCACCTACCGCTGGATGCGCTGCCAGGCTCTCGCCATCCGCGCCGCGCCGGACGGCCCCGCCACCCGTCTGGTGGGCTCGTTGACCGATGTGACGGCGCAGCGCGAGCTGGAGGAGAGGCTTCGCTACGGCGCCCACCACGACGCCCTGACCGGGCTGCCCAACCGCACTCTCTTCCTCGACCGCCTGACCCAGGCCCTGGCGCGGGCCCGGCGCAACCCCGAGGCGCGGATCGCGCTGCTCTTCCTGGACCTCGACGGCTTCAAGCAGGTGAACGACAATCTCGGGCACCTGGCCGGGGATCAGCTGCTCGTCAAGGTGGCGGAGCGGATCGGTCAGCGTCTGCGCCAGAGCGACACCGCGGCACGCCTGGGTGGTGACGAGTTCGCGGTGTTGCTGGAGGACGTCCGCGCCCCCGCGGATGTGGACGCCATCGCGGACGACATCTCCCGCCGGCTCTGCGCCCCCTATGACATCGACGGTGTGGAGGTGGTCATCAGCGCGGCCGTCGGAGCGGCCCTGAGTGCCACCGGCCAGGAGCGTCCGGACGACATCCTGCGCAGCGCCGACCTGGCCATGTACCAGGCGAAGCTGAAGGGACGCCCCCGAGCCGAGGCCACACCCCACCCGGTAGCGGCGCCCAGGCCCCAGACCGAGGCCACGCCGGGCACGCCTTAAGGCGTGAGCCTCTCGCCGACCAGCCGCACCACGTCCTCGATGGTGTCGGCGACGGCGGCTCCCGCGGCGGAGAGAGCGTCGATCTTGCCCTGGGCAGACCCCGTGGTCCCGCTGATGATCGCCCCGGCATGGCCCATCCGCTTCCCCGGGGGAGCCGTCCGCCCGCTGATGAAGGCGATCACCGGCCGGTCGAACCCGGACGAGCGGATCCACTGGGCGGCCCTCTCCTCGTCCGATCCCCCGATCTCTCCGACCAGCACCACCGCCTCGGTCGCGGGGTCGCCCGCGAAGAGGGGGAGGATGTCGACGAAGGTGGAGCCGAGCACGGGGTCACCCCCGATCCCCACCGCCGTCGTCTCGCCGTACCCGGCTTCGGAGAGGCCCTGGATCACCTCGTAGGTGAGGGTGCCGCTCCGCGCCACCACCCCGACCCGCCCGGGACGCCCGACGTGGTTGGGGATGAAGCCGATCTTGGCCTGCCCCGGGGTCATCACCCCCGGGCAGTTGGGGCCGATCAGGCGCATGGCGGTGCCGGCGACGAAGGCGGTGGCCCGGACCATGTCGAGCACCGGGATGCCCTCGGTGACACAGACCCCAAGGCGCAAACCGGCCGCGGCCGCCTCCATCACGGCGTCGGCGGCAAACGGGGGCGGCACGATGGTGAAGGCGGTGTCCGCACCCGTCCTGGCAACCGCCTCGGCGACGGTGTCGAAGATGGGAACACCCAGGGTCTCGCCCCCACCCCGGCCGGGCACCACGCCGGCGACGACGCGAGTGCCATACGCCTGCATCTGCTGGGTGTGGAAGCTCCCCTCGCGACCGGTGATTCCCTGGACCAGCACCCGGGTGGAGGCGTCGATGAGGATGGCCATCAGTGTCCGCTCCGGAGCGGCGCGGCAGGCATGGCGTGGCTCACCGGGCGCCCCCCACCAGCTCGACGATCTTGCGGGCGGCGTCGGGCGCGCTGGTCCCGGGCACGATGCCGGCCTCGGAGAGGATGCGGCGACCCTCCTCCTCGTTGGTGCCGGTCATGCGCACCACCAAGGGCAGGGTGATGCCCAGCTCGTCGCGGGCCTGGACGATGCCCCGGGCCACCTCGTCGCCACGGGTGATGCCGCCGAAGATGTTGATGAAGACGCCGCGGACATCGGGGTCGCTCAGGATCATGGCCAGCGAGGCCCGCACCTTCTCCGCATTGGCACCGCCGCCGATGTCCAGGAAGTTGTTGGGGCGGCCCCCCACCTGCTGGACCAGGTCCAGGGTGTTCATGGCGAGCCCGGCTCCGTTGCCGATGCAGCCGATACTGCCGCCGGGGAGGTGGACGTAGGTGAGACCGCGGCGCTTGGCCTCGGCCTCGTAGGGGTCGTCACCGGTGCGCCCGTCCTGGCCCTCCAGGTCGAGGGCCAGCTCGGCGGCCAGCTCCGGATGGCGGTATTCGGCGTTCTCGTCGACCTCCAGCTTGCCGTCGGCGGCGACCAGCCGCCCGCCGACGGTGAGGGCGAGGGGATTGATCTCGCAGGTGACCGCATCGAGATCCACCGCGAGGCGGTAGAGGGTCTGGGCAAGGGGGACCAGGGCGGAGGCGAGGCGGCCTCGTGCCTCGGTCAGCGCGGGGGCGTGGGCGAGCGCCGAGAAGGCCAGCTCGCGAACCTGGAAAGGGTGTGGTCCGGCGAAGGGGTCGGGCCAGAGCTTGGCGATCCTCTCCGGGGATGTGGCCGCCACCTCCTCGATCTCCATCCCACCGGCGGCGGAGAGGATCAGCGCCAGACGGCGACGATCACGGTCGAGAGTGATCCCGAGGTACAGCTCGTGGGCGATCTCGAGGCCGGCCTCGCACCAAACCGAGCGCACCGGGTAACCGCGGATCTCCATGGCCAGGATGCGAGCCGCCTCCCGGTGCGCCTCCTCGGGCGAGGAGACGACGGCGATACCTCCCGCCTTGCCCCGCCCGCCGATCGGCACCTGGGCCTTGACCGCCACCCGGCCCAGCTCCCGGGCGGCAGCGGCGGCCTCCTCCGGAGTGCGGGCCAGCCGGCCCGCGGGCACCTCGATGCCGACCCGAGCGAATTGCCGCTTGGCCTGGTACTCGAGAAGCTTCACGGGAGCTACTCGCCCGGCGGTCGCCGCGACGGAGCGATGGCGTCCAGCTCCTCGAGGTCCTCCGGGCTCGGCGCCCACTCCGCGGCCTCGACGTTGGCCAGCACCTGCTCCGGCTGGCTCGCCCCGGCGATGACCGAGACCACCGCCGGCTGGGCCAAGAGGCCCCCGATGGCGACGCCGAGGAGGTCGGTCCCCTTGTGCCGCGCGTAGGCGGAGAGGCCCTCGACGATGTCGAAGTTGGCGTCGGTGAGGAACTCGTCGCCCGCCTCGCCGGAGAGGCGGCCCCCCTCGGGGGCAGTCTCCCCGCGCCGGTACCGCCCGGTGAGCAGGCCCCGCATCAGGGGGAAGTAGGGGATCAGGCCGAGGCCGAAGTGCTCACAGGCCGGGGCCACCTCGGCCTCGACACCGCGGTTGAGCAGGCTGTACTCGTTCTGGGCGCTGATGAAGCGGCTGAAATGGTGGATGTAGGAGGTCCAATCGGCGTCGGCGATCTGCCAGCTGCTGAAGTTTGAGCAGCCGATGTACCGGACCTTGCCCTCGTGCACCAGGTCGTCGAGCGCTGAGAGGGTTTCTTCGATGGGCGTGTCGGCATCGGGGACGTGGATCTGGTACAGGTCGATCCAGTCGGTCCCGAGCCGGCGCAGGCTGGCCTCGACTCCGTCCCGGATGTGGCGGCGCGAAGCGCCGGAGTTGTACGGCCCCTCCCCCATCTGGCTGCCCACCTTGGTCGCCACGATGGCGGCATCGCGCCGGCCCCGGAGCGCCGCACCCAGTAGCCGTTCGGACTCCCCACCTCCGTAGACGTCGGCGGTGTCGAACAAGGTGACCCCGGCGTCGAGGGCCGCGTGCACGATGCGCGCCGCCCCGGGGGCATCCACCCGGCGGCCAAACTGGTTGCACCCCACCCCGACAACCGAAACCTCAAGCCCAGACTCGCCGACGCGACGGAACTCCATCTGCTCCACTCCCTCGACCTGGGCCAGCGGCCCGCTCGGATCACCCATTCTGACCGAGCGGGCGTTGCACGCGACGCGGGCCGGTGACGGAGCGCGCGTCACCACCGGCGCGGAAGGCTGCGGCCCATAGACTTGGCAGATGCCTCAGACGGTCGCCCTGATCGGTGGTACCGGCCGGCTCGGCCCGGGCCTTGCGCTCCGGCTGTCCCGCGGAGGCCTGCCCGTCATCATCGGCTCCCGCGACCTGCAGCACGCCCACGACATCGCCGAGCGGGTGACGGCTCTGGGCGGAGTGGCGACGATCAGAGGCGCCACCAACGCCGACGCCGGGGCCGGCGCGGACCTGGCCATCCTCACCGTGCCCTATGAGGCGCAGGCGGGCCTCCTCCCCGAGCTCGCCGGAGCGCTCGCCGGCAAGGTGGTGGTCAGCACCACGGTCCCGGTCCGCTTCGACCCGGCACTCGGCCCGGTGGCGGTGAGGGTCCCCGAGGGCTCTGCCGCAGAGCAGGTCGCGGCGCTGCTCCCCTCCAGCCGGATCGTGGCCGGTTTCCACACCGTGAGCAGCGTGCACCTGAGCCGCCTCGACCGGGACCTCGACGAGGACGTCCTCCTCTGCGGCGACGACGAGGGCGCCAAGGCGGACGCCCGCCGGATCGCCGGAGTCATCCCCGGAGTGCGCGTGGTGGACGCGGGCCGTCTCGGCAACGCCCACCACCTCGAGCAACTGACCGTCCTTCTGCTCAGCATCAATCGCCTGTCCCGTCGTTCGGTGGGAGTCCACCTGACCGGCCTCTGACCTGCGCGGTGGCGCCGTGAAGGCCGCCGATCCCTGCTACGGTTGGCGCCGTGTCCGAGTCCACCAAGCCGGCGCCGCGGGGAGGGCGGAGCGAGGGCGCGCCGCCCGCCGAGCCGGTGCCCGTCCCCCAGCACCTTCAGGAGCGCAGGCGTGACGCGCGCCAGGTCGTGAAGATGCGCACGCTGGTCGGGGCGGCGCTCACCGTCCTGCTGGTCCTCGCCCTCGTCTTCGTGATCGTCCAGGTCGCCAGCCTGGTGCTGCTCTTCCTGATCGCTGTGGTGATCGCCGAGGGGGTGCGGCCACTCGTCTCCCGGGTCCAGGAGCTGCACCTCCCGCGCGCCGCAGCCATCGCCGTCGTCTACCTGATGGTGCTCGCCGTTCTGGTGATCATCGTCGCCCTCCTGGTCCAGCCGGTGGTGAGCGAGGCGGAGAGCCTGGCCAGGCACTTCCCCGCGTACCAGAAGTCCGCGGTCCACTTCATCACCATCGTCGAGAGGCACGTCGGCATCAGCAAAGCTCAGCTCTCCGGCCAGGTGGAGGGCGCGCTGGGACAGGCCGGCCAGGACCTGGTCACCATCGGCGGGACCATCGCCGGGGCCGTGGCGGATCTGGTCCTGGTGCTGGTGATGAGCTTCCTCTGGCTCACCACCAGCGACCGGCTCAAGTCGTTTCTGGTCGACCTCTTCCCGCCCCGCGCCCAGGCACTGGTCGTGGAGGTCATCCAGGACACCGGCTACCGGATGGGCGGCTACCTCCGAGCGGTCGCCATCAACATGGTCGTGGTCGGTGTCGCGACCGGTGTCGCCTGCTTCGTGCTCCGGCTGCCCAGCCCCGTCCTGCTCGGCCTCTTCGCCGGCATCGCCGCAGCCATCCCGATGATCGGCGCCATCCTCGGCGTCCTCCCGGCGGCGCTGCTCGGCTTCACGGTGTCGCCGGAGTACCCCGTGCTGGTGATGGTGGTGCTGGGGGTGTTCCAGATGATCGACGCCAACACGGTCGTGCCGGTGGTGATGAACCGGGTGCTCGCCCTCCCCGCGCTGGCCGTGGTGCTGGCCCTGGTGGTGGGATGGGTGCTCGCCGGTCTGGTCGGGTCGCTTCTCGCCGTGCCCATCGCCGCCGCCCTGCAGGTGCAGGTCTCGCGGGTGCTGGTGCCCTACGTCCACCACATCCAGGGGCGTCCCGACCCGGCCTACCTCGCCGCCTTCGGCCGGACGCCGACCCCCGAGGGGCCGGGAGTCCCCGCCGCGGGGACGGCCCAGAAGTAGCAGGACTGATCGCCGCGCATCGCCCTGCGATGGCTGGATCAGCGATCCCGTCTGACGGCCTGGAGGTTCCCCATCTGGTCCCGCAGCTCACGCGGTGGCCGGCTCGCCGCGCCCTGCGCGGACGATGACCAGTAGCACGAGCACCGCGACCACGGTGAGGGCCGGCTCGACAGCGAGCGCTCGAACCACCCCGACGCGGTCGGAGAGCACGCCGAGGAGGAGGGGGGCGATGCCCATGGCGATCCCGACCCCCACCTGGACCCGGGACATCGCCTGGGCGGTCCTGCCAGCGCCGGCTCCCAGCGCCAGAGCGAGCGTCAGCGGGTAGAGGTTGCCAATTCCGACGCCGGTGACGAAGAGGCCCACCACCTCGAGGGGGATGGCCCGGCCGAGCCAGAGCACGAGGAAGCCGGCAAAGGCGACCCCCAGGGCGATGCCGACGAGGCGAGCCGTGCGCCCCGGCGCCCGCGTCAGCCACGCTCCCGCCAGACGCCCGGCGAACTCGCCGGCCACGAAGAGGCTGAGGGCGGCCGCGGCGTCGGCGGTGGAGAGCCTGGCACCGATGCCGAGCAGCGGGACGGAGTAGAAGAGCACGCAGAACTCGATCCCCACGGCCAGGGCCACCAGCAGGCAGGGGGCCCAGAAAGCCCGGGGCATCCTCCCGACCGTCAAGACCGCGACCGGCGGTCTGGGCATGGGAACCCGTCCCAGGACCAGGAAGAGCGCGCCCAGCACGAGGAGCGGCAGCAGCAGCGCGGACCGCCAGCCAACCACGGTCAGAGCCAGCAGGCCGAGCAGTGCCGGGACGAAGGCGCCGACGCCGCTCGCCCCGAGGTTGGCCTCGACCAGGGCGCGGTCGCGCTGCTGCCCGTGCCGATCGGCGAGAAAGACCGAGCTCACCGCCCCCACCAGCGTGGCCCCGGTGCCCAGGATGAAGGCCGCCGGCAGGGTGACCTCGAAGGCGTGCCCGGCGATGAAGAGGAGTGCCCCCACGGCGGTGGTGCCCGCGGCCAGCCAGAAGAGGCGGTGGCGGCCGAGACGCCGGGCGAGGCGGTGGAGGGTCAGGCCGGCCAGCACCGAACCCACCGACCAGAGGGTGGCGTGGAGGCTGGTCAGGGTGTAGGTGAGGTGCAGCTCCTGGCGGAGGAAGGCGACCACCGGACCCAGGGCGTAGACGTAGAAGCCATAGGTCGAGATGCTGATGTAGCCGAGCCAGGTGAGCCGATCGCGAGGGAAGCGAGGGGCCTCGGCCCGGTTCAGGGACGCCACCGCGGAGGCCGCGAGCCGGCGAGCTCTCGCACCGCGACGCGAGACCTCGGCCGGATGGTGAGACGGTCCTCCCCCTCGGGGTGCTCGGTGCCGAAGGCGAGGGTGTTCCGGACCCAATCGACCGAGCGCCCCAGCACCTCGGCCAGCTCCTCGTCGTCGAGGCCGCGCCCCGACTTGACCCGGCGGATGGCCGAGGCCACCCGGGCGAGGTCCGGCTCCTCGAAGTCGATCTCCTCGAGGAGACGCAGCCCGGACGGGTCGCCGGCCACCACCCCGGCCCGCGCCAGGAGGTGGTCGGTGATCGCCGCGTAGGCATCCACCGCGGCCCGCAGCGGTCGATCGCGACCGGTCCCGAACATCTCGGCGTGCTCCCGGACGGTGAGCCGCTGGTCGTTGGCCTCGGGGATGCGCGAACTGTTTGGGATGACGGCCGGGCAGACCAGGTCGCCAAAGCGGGCCTGGAGATTCTCGATGACCTCGGCGTCGGCGACCCCGTTGTGCTGGCGCCGCCAGATCGCGATCAGGGAACGCTGGAGCAGGTCGCCGGTCTCCAGGCCCAGCTGCTCACGGACCCGGACGGCGGTCTCGAGCATGTCCCCGGCGTGCCGGGCGTCCGGCCCGCTGGCCGTGGTCGGCATCAGGAGCTGGTCGGCGGCGACCAGCACCGCGGTGATGATCGGCTCGGAGTGGCCGGTGTCGATGACCGCCCAGTCGTAAGCGCCGGCGACCACCGCCAGGCAGCGCTGGATCAAGAAGGGCCCGCCCTCAGCCGAGCGGAGCACCGGGTCCACGTCGGCGAGGCGGGGCGAGCTGCCCAGGAGGTCCAGGTTGTCGGAGACCGGCCCGATGTAGGGGCGGGGGTCGAGCGACGCCAGCGGGTCCGCCAGGACGGCGTCGAGGCCCATGCCGGCGAGCCGCGGGCCGCGGGCGTAGCGGGTGAGGTCGGCCTGCTGATCCGCGTCGACGGCCAGCACCCGCAGGCCCCGGCACGCCAACTCGGCGGCAACCTGAAAGGCCAGGGTGGACTTTCCCACCCCACCCTTGTTGGCGGTGACCGCGAGTACCCGCATCACCGGAGCTGCTGCGACGTCACGTGACCGGCCACCGAACCTCGTGAGTGCGCGCGAAACAGGACGTTGAAAGACGCCGCACCGGGGCGGCACAGCCCGCACACTACGGTAACGGCGAGTCCCGTGTCAACCCGAGGTCCGGGGGGGCGGCGCAGACGCATCGCCGCTGGCGGAACGTCGCATCGAACGGGCCACGGGGGCCGACATCACGGCGTCGATGTCGATGGAATGCAAACGCTTCTTCGGTTTCTCCTCGCGGAGCACGACGTTGACGGCGGCGGCGACGATGTGAAGGTGTTTGCTGTAGCCGAGGTAGACGAGGAAACCGAAGACCAGGACGAGGTGCGCCCAGACGAAGACGCCGTGCCGGGGCTGATGATGGCGACGATCATTGGCTGCCGCGCCGATGCGACGGGTGCGCGGCGCTGCGCCCCACCTCCGTCGCGACGGGCCTCACCGGCCGCGCCACGCGGGCGGGCGCTTCTCCAGGAACGCCGACAGACCCTCGCGGGCGTCCTGGCTGCCGAGCACCCGGTCAAGCTCCTCGCGCTCGCGGCGCAGCCCGTTCTCCAGGGGTCCGTCCAGGCTGCCGCCGACCGCGCGCTTGATGGCGGCGACAGCGAGCGGCGGGCGCTCGGCGAGCAGGGCGGCCAGGGCCAGCGCCTCCCGGCGGAGATCGGCCGGGGGGACCACCCGGGTGACCAGCCCCCATTCGAGTGCCCGCGCGGAGTCGATCTGATCCCCGGTGAGGAGCATCTCCAGCGCGCGCCCCCGGCCCACCAGGCGGGGCAGCCGCTGGGTGCCGCCCCAGCCGGGCATGATGCCGAGCGTGACCTCCGGCTGACCGAAGCGGGCGTTCTCGCTGCAGATGCGCAGGTCACAGGCCAGAGCGATCTCGCAACCGCCGCCCAGGGCGTAGCCGTTGACTGCGGCGACCACCGGCAGGCGCGACGCCTCCAGCACCCGGGTCAGCTCGACGGTGCCTGGGGCGCCGCCGGCATTGCGGCGGAGCTCGTTCAGGTCGGCGCCGGCAGAGAAGTACCGATCGCCGTCGCCGATGAGCACCAGTGCACGGCAGGCGGAGTCCGCCTCGGCGGCGGTGAGCGCCTCCAGCAGCGCTGCCGCGACGGCGCCGCTGATGGCGTTGACGGGCGGGTGGGCGATGGTCACGAGGGCTGCAGCCCCCTCGCGCTCGACGCGGATCGGCTCGGAGGTCTCGGCCATGCAGGGGCACGCTACCCCACAGGTCAGGCGCGTGGTCATCCCGGACTCGCAGCGGGGGCGCCGTGGGGCCATGATCGAGGTGCGATGACCGAGACGCCCGAGCCGATCCCTCCTCCCGCGCTCCCGCCGCGGGTCGACCCGGAGTGGCTCCGCGACCTGGATGCGACCGCCCTGGATGCCGAGGCGGTCCAGCTCGCCCAGGCGGAGCGCGCGACGCGGACGGCGATGTCCCCGTACGACCGGCAGCTTCGCGAGATCCATGCCCGCCAGGAGGAGATCGCCACCGAGCGGCGCCGCCGCGAGCGGGCTGGGCGCCATGCCGCGCGGATTGCCGTGCGGGAGATGGCGGGGAGCGGCGAGATGCCGTCCCTGGCCGACGCCCTGCTGGCGGAGCCGTCACCGCTTCCGGAGGGGAGACCGCTCTCCGAGGTGCGGGCATTCCTCTCGAGCGGTGGCCAGGTCGGCCTCGGGTACCCCACCCGGCCCGGGGTCCTCGGCTTCACGGACGGCCGCCATCTCCACAACGCCGCGACCTGGGGGGAGGCCCGAGCCCTCTATGCCGACGGCTGGGAGCCCGGCGCCCCCGGAGGTGCCGGGGTGCGCGGGGTCCGCGTCCACCTGAGCGGCACCCGGGTGGAGCGGGTGGTGAAGCCGTCCGAGGTGGTGCTGGAGCTGGCCGGCAGCGAGACCGGCCCCACCGGCCAGCCCTCCTGAGGAGCGTCGCGCGGTAATAGCCGGGTCAGCGCGTCCGGCGGAACCGCCGTGAGGTCGCGATCAGGATGCCCGGCCACCACCAGGAGGAGCGCCGGGCTCCCCGCCCGTGCTGTCGGGGCGCTATAGGCGCTCGAAACGGTCGATCGCAAGCACGAAGATGGTGGCGCCGCCGACCTCCACGTCAACCGGATGCGGCGCGGCCGCCCCCGCCGCCTGCCCCGCAGCGGTGGCGGCCTGGAACCGTTCGTTGCGACGCTTGGCACGGCCCCGGATCAGGTCGATGACCCTGTCGACCTGGGCCGCATCGACACCGATCAGGAGGGTGACGTTCTCGCGGTCCAGGAAGCCGCCGGAGCTGCCGAGCCGGGTGCAGGCGAAGCCGGCGTCGTTCAGGGTGGTGACGCAGCTCTCCGCGTCCTTGCTGTGGACGATGGCGAGGACCAGCCTCACCGGGGTTCCCCACCGGAGTTCGGCGCCGTCGCGTGACGCTCGGAGAGTCGCCGCAGGGCCACGGAGCGGATCTCGGCGAGGACGACCGCGGGGGGCCGGCTCGCATCGATCCTGACAATCCGTCCGGGATCGGCGGCGGCCATCTGGACGAAGCCCTGCTGGACGGCATTGTGGAAGCCGTCGGCAGCGATCTCGAAACGGTCGAGGGGGAGCTGCTGGGAGCGCTGACGGTCCTCGGCCGTCGGGCGGGGAAGCTCGAGCAGGAAGGTGAGGTCCGGCCAGACGTCCATGCAGGTCTGGGTGTGCAGCCACTGGAGCGCGGAGACGGGCAGGCCGCGCCCGGCGCCCTGGTAGGCGAGCGTTGAGTCGGCGTAGCGGTCGGCGATGACCACGGCCCCGGCCTGGAGCGCCGGGAGGATGCGCTCGCGGAGGAGTTGGACCCGCCCCGCGATGAAGAGCAGTGCCTCGGTCCAGGGGTCGATCGCGACCTGGTGATGCTGAAGCAGGTAGCCGCGGACCAGGTCACCGAGCTGGGTGTCGCTGGGTCGCAGGGTGACGACGTCGCGGCCCGAGCGGCTCAACTCGCCGGCAAGCGCAGCCCCCTGGGTGCTCTTGCCCGCTCCGTCGATCCCCTCCAGAGAGATGAAGAAACCGGGCCAGGACGACACGGTCACGGAGTATGAGCCCCACGCACCAAGCAGCGCCGTCGTCAGGAGGCCACCGTGCCGAGGATGACCAGGTGCCGGTTCGGCTCCTCGCCCTGACTGCGGGCGGTCATCTCGTGCTGCTCGACCAGCTCGTGCTGGAGCCGGCGGACGTAGGCGTTCTGAGGTGAGAGGTCCACCTCACCCCCGAGCTGCCGGGCCCGGTCGATCCCCTCCTGCGCCTCCTGGAGCGCCGTCTCGGTGGGGTCGGGCAAGGCGACGCCATAGACCCGGGATAGCGCACTCTTGATCTGGGAGATGGTGTTGCTGCGCAGCACCTCGATGGGGATGCCCGACGACTCGGCGAGCCGGAGCGGCGAATCCTTGCGCCGGTAGTAGTTCTTGAGAGTGAGGACGATGTCGGCGTCCTCGACGTGGTGCTGGATGCGCACCGGCAGCTTGAGCTCGCGCACCGACTGCTCCAGGTAGCTCCGCGAGACGCCGTAGGGAAAGACCGACAGCGGCGGGGTGAGGCGGGGCGAGCCCGAGCCGTTGCGATCCCCGGGCTCGCGGCGGCCGCGCTGCTGGTTGGCGATGTACTGCTCGACGTCGAAGCCGCCGCGACGGTGCTCGCGCTCGCGAGGCCGGCGTCCCCCACCGCCGAAGGGCGGGGGCTCGAACTGGCTGGGTGGTCCCCCGGTCTCGATCCGGCTGATGATCTGCCCCGCGTCGCCGCGCATCCGGATCTGAGGTGGCTTGTACTTGCCGCGAAGCGCCTCGTCGACGGTCTCGTCGACGGGCATGTGGACCGCCACCCGATCGCGCTGCTGGATCTCGACAAGGACGTCGAAGGTGGGCGGCGCCTTGCGCTCGAGCACGGACTTCTGGGTGCCGCGGCGGCGCGCCTCCTCGTCGGAGAGGGTGACGGTCTGGATGCCGCCCAACAGGTCGTTGAGGGTGGGGTTGACCAGCAGGTTGTCGAGGGTCATGCCGTGGGCGGTGCCCACCAGCTGCACTCCGCGCTCGGCGATGGTCCGGGCCGCGGCCGCCTCCAGCTCGGTGCCGATCTCGTCGATGACGATGACCTGGGGCATGTGGTTCTCGACCGCCTCGATCATCACGGCGTGCTGCTTTGTGGGGGTCTGGACCTGCATCCTCCGGGAGCGCCCGATCCCGGGATGAGGGATGTCGCCGTCACCACCGATCTCGTTGGAGGTGTCGACGATCACCACCCTCTTGCCCTCGTCGTCGCTCAGCACCCGGGCGCACTCGCGGAGCATGGTGGTCTTGCCGATACCGGGGGCTCCCAGCAGGAGGATGCTGCGGCCCTGGATCACGATGTCCTTGATGATGTCGATGGTCCCGGTCACCGCCCGGCCGACACGGCAGGTGAGGCCCACGATGGCGCCGGCACGGTTGCGGATCGCGCTGATGCGATGCAGGGTGCGCTCGATCCCGGCACGATTGTCATCGCCGAATTCTCCGACGCGCTGGACCACGTACTCGATGTCGGCATTGGCGACCGGCACCCGGTCGAGGATGACCTCGCCGTCAACGAAGCGCGCCTCTGGCTCGCGGCCGAGATCGAGCACCACCTCAAGCAAATCTCCCCGGTCGGCCGCGGCCGCCTGGGCGGCCAGGGCCACACGGGGCGGGAGGGCCTCGAAGAGGAGGGCCAGCTCCTCCTTCCAGGCGGGCCCATACGGGGCGGGTGCCCCGGAACCAGCTTTCGTGGTTCCCCGGGGGACTAGGGGAGCGGCGATCGCTCGCTCCTCCGGCTGAGGACCCGGAGCGAGGGAGAGATCTCCCCGGCGGGCACGGTCTGGGCCAGGTGCGCGCGGACCAACACCGGCTTCTTGGGCACCGGCGCGGCGCGGTATCTGACCTTGCTGGCGAGGTCGCGGACAAGGAGGACCTGGGTGCCGTAGATCGCGAACCCCCGGTGCTGGAGGCCGCGGATCAGCTCGGAATCGTAGTGGCGGAGCACCGAGGAGACCGGGCCGGCCGGCAGCTCTCGGAGCGCGGCGTCGATCACCGCCTCGCGGAGCCGCGGAGAATGACCGTCGCACATCAGGGAGAGCAGGGTTGGGCGGGTCGCGGAGGCGGGCCGGATGGCCGCCCAGGCCACCACCCCCGGCTCCTCGACCACGAAGTGGCGGACTTCGTCGCGGTTGACACGGGTCAGGTCCCCCTCCGCGAAGGCGGCCTGCCAGACCTTGAGGGACGACCCCTCCAGGCTCGCGACCTGGGAGGGCGTGGTGCGCAGGTAGAGGAGATATATGGCCCCCACGTCCTCGGGCCGGGCCTGGCGGAGGCTGACGCTGCGGGCCGTCTGCGGCGTCACCGGTGCGTCGTCGCTGTAGAGGATCTGCTCGGTCGCGAGCTGGACGAAGCCCTGCTCCAGGAACGTGCCGACCAGCGGATGATCCAGGGGCAGCCGGACCACGAAGCGCTGGATACCGTGCTCCAGCGCGTGATTGGTGAGGTGGGTGAGCAGCTGCGCCCGGGCGAAATGGCCGCTCGCCGTGGCGGCGACGCAGAGGTTGAGAATCTGGAGAGTGCCGGCGCGATCCCCGGAGGCCTGTGCCTGGATGAATCCGACGATCCCCTCACGCGTCTCGGCGACGAAGAGGATGTCGCCGGCGGCTCCGACGTTGAAGGGGACCAGCGAGGAGACCGTCTTGCTGAGCGCATACCAGAGGCGGAGCAGCGTGGCCTGGGGCAAGGGGTGGTCGGGCGAGAGCTGGAGGGCCTGCTCGTCGCCGCTGCCGGCCTCGCTGTAGAGCTGCTCGATGCGGGCCAGGTCCCGGAAGGAGGCACCCCGGATGTTCACGCCGCACTGCCCTCCGAGGGGAGCGGGGCGTCGCTCTCCAGGAGCTCGCCGACCCCGTCGAGGAAGAGGCGGTGGAAGCGGAGATCGCCGGTCATCTCCGGGTGGAAGGTGAAGCTCAGGTGCCGGCCCTGGCGGACCGCCACCGGCCGCCCCTCGTGGGCGGCGAGCACCTCAACCCCCGGGCCGCATCCCTCGATGACCGGAGCCCGGATGAAGACCGCGCGGAAGCTGCCGGAGCCGAGCAACGGGATGTCGAGATCGCACTCGAAGGAGTCCACCTGACGGCCGTACCCGTTGCGCCGGGTGCGCAGATCGAGTGCGCCGAGGGCGAGCTGGTCGACGGTGCCGTCGAGGATCGCCCGGCTGAGCAGGATGGTGCCGGCGCAGGTCGAGAAGGTCGGCATACCGCCGGAGAGGCGGTGCCGGAGTGGCGCCTCCAACCCGAAGACACGGATCAGCCGGCTGAGCGTGCTCGACTCTCCGCCCGGAAGCGCCAGGGCGTGGACACCCAGGATCTCGTCGGCGGTCCGCACCGGGAGCGCCTCGGCTCCTGCCCGGTCAAAGGCGGCGAGGTGCTCGCGGACATCCCCCTGCAGTGCGAGCACGCCTACTCGAACGATGGCTTCAGGTCCCCCGGCCACGCGAGCCACCCCGGAGGGGCGGCACCGGCGGCATCGCGGTCACTACGAGCAGTTTACCCAAGGGTCGGGCGCCCGAGACATGCCGGCTTGCCCACGGCTCGGGTCAGGCAAAGGCCCCGGCCACCTCGGGGTCACGGGCGATCAGATCGCGGCAGGCCCCAAAGGGGCCGATCTGGGCGCCGAGGCCAAGGAAGGGGTGGCGCGAGGAGGAGCGCACTTGACGTGCGTGACGACGAAGTGCCGGGGCCTCTGACGCCGGCATCGGCGCCCAGAGCCGCGATCTGCCTCACCACCCACGGGTGGCGAGCAGCTCCTCCTTGGGCAGGGTGGCGACGTCGATGCCGCGCATGGCCTTGCCAAGCCCGGCGCTCACCTCGGCGATCACCTCGGGCTTGTCGAAGTAGGTGGTGGCGGCCACGATCGCCTTGGCGTAGCCGAGCGGGTCGTCGCTCTTGAAGATGCCGCTCCCGACGAAGTTGCCGTCCGCCCCGAGCTGCATCATCAGCGCGGCATCGGCCGGGGTGGCGATCCCGCCGGCCGAGAAGTTGACCACCGGGAGCTTGCCGGTCTCGGCCACCTCGACGACCAGCTCGTAGGGGGCTCCGAGCCGCTTGGCCTCGGCCATCAGCTCGTCGTGGCGCAGCGCCTGGAGGCGCCGGACCCCGCCGAGGACCGCGCGCATGTGGCGGACCGCCTCGACGACGTTGCCGGTGCCGGCCTCGCCCTTGGTCCGGACCATGGCCGCCCCCTCGCCGATCCGGCGAAGCGCTTCACCGAGGTCGCGGGCGCCGCACACGAAGGGCACGGTGAACGCCCACTTGTCGATGTGGTTCTCCTCGTCCGCAGGCGTCAGCACCTCGGATTCATCGACGTAGTCAACGCCGAGCGACTGCAGGACCTGGGCCTCGACGAGGTGGCCGATCCGGGCCTTGGCCATGACCGGGATGGTGACCGCGGCCATGATCCCCTTGATCAGCGAGACGTCGCTCATCCGGGCGACGCCACCCTCGCGGCGGATGTCGGCGGGAACCCGCTCCAGGGCCATGACCGCCACCGCCCCGGCCTCCTCGGCGACCTTGGCCTGCTCGGGGGTGACCACGTCCATGATCACCCCGCCCTTGAGCATCTCGGCAAGGCCGCGCTTGACGCGCAACCCTCCCCGGTGCTCGCCGTCGGGAGCCTGGTCGTGGGTGCCGTCAGTGCTCATCTGGTCGCCTGCCTTGGTGCGTGTGGTCAGTAATCCCACCATTCTAGGCGGCTGCGCTCTTCGGCAGCCCGGGCCAAGGCGCACGCGCGGTGGCCTGGAGGGCTCCAAGGTGGCTGTGTCAGCATTGAGCCGGCCGGGGGGAGTGAGTTGCTGCGCACAGTGGGGAGATCGAGACGGTGAATGCGACCATCGAACGATTGGCAAGCTCCAGCGGTACGTTTGCCCTCGGTGGGCAGTTGATGGTGCATCGCCTCGGGTTTGGCGCCATGCGGATCACCGGGCCCGGGGTCTGGGGAGAGCCCGCCGACCGGGACCAGGCCATCGCGGTGCTGCGGCGGGCCGTCGAGCTGGGCGTCGACCTGATCGACACCGCCGACTCGTACGGCCCCTACGTCAGCGAGGAGCTGATCCGGACCGCCCTCCACCCCTATCCCAGCCAGCTCGTCATCGCCACCAAGGCCGGGCTGGTGCGCACCGGGCCCAACCTCTGGTTCCCGGTCGGCCGGCCCGAGTACCTGCGGCAGGAGTGCGAGATGAGCCTCCGGCGGCTGCGACTGGAGCAGATCCCGCTCTTCCAGCTCCACCGCATCGATCCCCAAGTACCGCTCGAGGAGCAGGTCGGAGCGCTGGCCACTCTCCAGACCGAGGGCAAGATCCGCTTCATAGGGCTCTCCAACGTCAGCGTCGACCAGATCAGGGCGGCCCGAGCAGTCGTCGCGATCGCGACCGTGCAGAACCGGTACAACCTGGTGGACCGGGGATCGGAGGATGTCGTCGAGCACTGCGAGCGCGAGCGCATCGGGTTCATTCCCTGGTTCCCCCTGGCGACGGGCGACCTGAGCCGGCCCGACGGTCTCCTCACCGCCTTCAGCCAGAGGCTGGGCGCCACCCCCTCGCAGATCGCCGTGGCCTGGCTGCTGCGTCGCTCGCAGGTGATCCTGCCGATCCCGGGCACGGCCTCGGTCGCCCACCTCGAGGAGAACGTCGAGGCGGCCCTGGTCGGGCTCACCGACGACCAGGTCGCCGAGCTGGGCAAGCTCGGGGAGGGGTCCTGAGGCGGGCGTCCGCCAGACCCCTTCCGGGCGGAGCCTCTACCCGGGCGGGTGGTGCCGGCGCAGCAGTTCCAGAAAGGCACGCATCCAGGACGGGTTGTCCGGCCAGGCGCGCGCCGAGACCAGCATCCCGTCGACCACGGCGGCGGCGTCTACGAACTCGGCTCCGGCAGCCCGGACATCCGGCGCCAGCGCGGGGAAGGCGGCGGTGCGCCGCCCGCCCAGCACTCCGGCGGCGGCCAGGGCGAGCGGCGCGTGGCAGGTCTGTGCCACCGGCTTCTCCTCGGCGAAGAAGTGCCGGATGATCCGCAGCACGTCGGGGTCGTTGCGGATGTACTCCGGGGCGCGACCTCCGGCGATGACCAGGGCGACGTATCCAGCGGGATCGACCTCGGCGAAGGCGAGATCGGCCGGCCAGCTGTAGCCCGCCTTCTCGGTGTAGGTGTCGTAGCCCTCGACGAACTCGTGGATCACGAACTGGAGCCTCTTGCGGCTGGGCCCGGCGATGTGGACGGTGTAGCCCTCCTCGAGCAGCCGCTGGTAGGGGTACATGACCTCGAGCGATTCGGCGGCGTCCCCCGCCAGGATCAGCACCTTGGTCATCTCGCAATCTCCCCGGCGCGGCGACCCGCCCTTGAGGCAGGGCTCGGCCCCCGGCTGGTCCACCCTAGCCGGGGCCCGGGCCGCCGGTCAAGCAACGGCCCCCGTCCGGGACGGGGGGCGTCCGGGTCGCCCGAGCCCCGCTGCTATCATGCCGACGATCGGGAAGTAGCTCAGCCAGGTTAGAGTGCACGGTTCGGGACCGTGAGGTCGGGAGTTCGAATCTCCCCTTCCCGACGCCGCTGTCGCGGACGGGTCACGCGAGCGGCGGAAGCCCCACCGTTTCCTGTACAACGGGCGCATGGCGCAGGGGCGGCGACGCGTGAGCGCGCTGCTCGCGCCGGTCGATGATGCTCACGCTCGACGCCTGGTGCTGGCCGGCGTCGCCGGGCTGTTGATCACCGCTCCCCTCTCCTTCCAGCAAGCGCTCGCCGCGCGCCCGGTGGTGGGATGGATGCTCACCCTCGCGGGCGCGGCGCTTGCGGTGGGGTGCGCGCGACAATCCTGGTGTCCTCCCGGGCTCTTCGCGCGCGCGGCTGCTGCGGTGTGCCTGATCTTCTGCGCGATCACCCTGGTGCTGGGGATCCATCAGACTGCCGCTGCGATCGGACTCACGGACCGACAGCTGATCTGCGCCGACGACATCGCCTCCGAAACGGTGGGCGGCGGGCGTGAGATCGTCGCTGCGGTCAACCCGTATTCGTCCTTTGACCTGCTCACTTTCGAGAGGGCGGTGGGTTGCGCGCCGCTCACGGTGACGCCCGTGCGAACCGGTGTGTTCGCCTCCGCCTCTCGTGAACCCGGGCAGCGCGCGACGGCGGCCGCGGCAGCGGAGACGCTGGCCGGTCACCCCACCGGTGGCCTGGTCACGATTTTCGACTACCCCGTCGGGACTGCCCTGCTGGGTATCGCCGGCGCCCGCGGACTTGTCCTCCTATCGGTGCTCGCACTTCTGCTGGCCGGCGGAGTGGCGGTTGGCGGCGCCCAGCCGCCGGCACGCCGTGCCCTCGCCCTCGCGCTCGGGGCCCAGACCGGCGTGCTGGCGGTGGTCGGGGTCTCCCATCCCGACGCCACCGTGGCCGCGCTGCTCGTGATCGCGTGCGCACGCCGCAGGGGCATCGCAGGGGGAGTCGCCCTCGGTCTCGCCTGTGCGATCAAGCAGACGGCCTGGTTCGTCGCGGTGCCCCTTCTCCTGCTGTCCTGGCGTGAGACCCATCGGGCGCGGGGACGATACGCATTCGCGACCGCCATCTCGTTCGCGGCCGTCAACGCTCCCTTCGCCATCGCCAGCGTGCCGATTTGGATCAAGGCGGTCCTCACCCCGCTGACCCAGCCGGGGTTTCCGCTCGGGCTCGGACCCGCCGCCGTGCTCACCGGCGGTGCCTACAGCGTCGTCGCGATGGCGGTATTCTCGACGCTGATGGTGGTGGCCGTGGGCTCCGGCATCCTCTGGTGTGCACGTGCACCGCGATCCTGGGCGGCTGCGGGAGTGGTCGTCGCCAGCCTCGGCCTCTGGATCGGGATGCGCAGCCTCGGGTATTACATCGCTCTGCTGGGTGTGGTCGCGGTGGCAACGGTGGCCGGGTCTCGACAGGTCGACGCCGTTGGAGGGCAGGTGCTATCGGCGACGAGCGTCATGCCGGACGGACCCATGCCGGGGACGAGAGGCGCCCTGGTCTGACACCGGACGCACGCTGGCGCCACCGATCTCAGGGAGCGCCGGCGCCTTCGAGGGTCGATACCGGCGCTGGTTCCAGAGTGGGCCGAGCCTGCCAGACGAGCCCGATGCCGAGGGCCGCCACGACGAGCGCCTCCAGGTGGTCCCACGGAGGTTGGAGCCACATGTCCCCGAAGGCGGTCACGTCGATGGCGATGATCGCCAGAGCCAGAATTCTCGGCCAGCCGGCGATGAGTCCTGCCACGGCCGCGACCGCTCCTATGAGGAGCAGGTCATGGGAGTAGTCGTGGGGCGCCACCACCAGCGAGAACACGATGCCGAGCCCGAGAGCGGTGCACGCGTCGAGCCGGGCGCGCACCCACCAGACGCCGGCCAGGGCAACCACCGCCAGCGGGATGGCGGTCAGCAATGCGGCCGTGGGGCCGCCCAAGTCCGTGGCGATGCCCGGGAACGCCACTGTCGAGGATGGCGCCGGTAAGCCCTGGAAGAGCTGACGCAACCACTCCGCCATCTGCGAGGGGGGGACGAGCAGAAAGCCGAGTGCGCAGGCCCCCAGAGCGCCGGCCACCATGCCGAGGAAGGTGCGCCACTCTCGCACCATCAGCAGAGCCGCGGGGACCAGCCAAAAGACCTGCGGCTTGTTGGCGGCGGCCACGCCGAGCAGCACTCCCGCACTGAACCGGTGCGCCGGCAGGAGGGCCAGGCCGAGCGCGGTCAGGAGCAGCACGATGACATCCGCCTGCCCTTCGGCGATCCCGCTGGCGGATGCCAGTGTGATGGTGGCGGCGCAGATGAGCAGGGTGGACTCGCGAGGACGCGACGGCTGACGGCGCACCACCGTGACGAGCACACCCAAGGCGGCTGTGAGTCCGGCAAGAGAGACCCCGAGCCAGATCGCATCGGCGGTTGCGAAGGGGAGCCGGCCCAAGGGCGCGAGCAGCCAGGCGAGCTCCGGAAGGTAGGCGTACGGGAGCGGGTAGGGCGGGTGGGCGACGCCGAGCTGGTGCCATGCCGCTGCTGACGCCGCCACGGCGTTGTAGGGATCGACGTGCGCCGAGAGGCGGCGGGCTGCCTCCCAGAAGACGATGAAATCGGAGTGGCTGAGGTGCACCATCGCCGACCACGATTCCTCGGCCACGAGGACGAGCAGCGCCGCGTAGACGACGATCCGGACCCGTGCGGTCAACGGGGGGCTCGACGCGGAGGGAGGTCGACGACCGTCACGTTGATCCGCATCCTAGTGCCGAACGCCGAGCTTGCGTCAGGGACGTCGCGTGCTCCCTGCAGCCGCGCGCCTGGCTACGGTAGGCTGGCGGCTCGTCGTCGCCCGGCACCGCCGGAGCGCGCATCCACACACCGGGGGAGACCCTCAATGCTCGCATTCACGGCATTCGGAACAAAGGAAATCATCCTCTACATCGTCATCCTGATCGTCATCATCGCGGCGATCTTCTGGTTCGTCTCGCGGGGCAAGGCTCAGTCCTAACCCCGGAGGCATGCAACCAGCCCGAGGGAACCGTGGCGAGCGGGCGGGGCGATTCGGTGCCGCCGCCCGCCACGCCGCCGTTCGCCATGGGACAGACTTGCATGGCCTCGGCATGTCACCGTGTGGGGGTGGGTGGCAGCTCTCCGTCGAGGATCGGGACTGCCCTCGTGCTCAGCGGAGGCGGTGGCCGGGGGGCCGCCCAGCTCGGCATCCTCCGAGCTCTGGCAGATCGGGGCCTGCAGCCGGACGCCTGCGTCGGCACGAGTGTGGGGGCTCTCAACGCGGCGGTGGTGGCGAGCCATCCCCTCCCGGTGGCCCTGGACCTGCTCGAGCGGATCTGGGCCAGCCCGCAGACCCGGGCCGTCTTCCGCTCTCACCCGCTGCGGATGGTGATGAACCGGGCCCGGCGCCAGCCGTGGCTGCGGGACGATGACTCGATCGGGGACCTGGTGGACTTCTCGATGGGGATGACCGGCATGAGCACTTTCGAGGACCTCCCCCGCCCCCTGCAGATCGTCGTCACCGACCTGCTGACCGGTGAGCCGGTGCTGATCTCCCAGGGCCGGCTGCGCGATGCGCTCCGAGCCTCGTGCGCGATCCCGTTCGTCTTTCGCCCGGTGCAGCTCGGGGACCGCTCCTACGTGGACGGCGGCGTCACCGACAACTGCAGCATCTCCACAGCGGCCCGGATGGGGCCCGAGCAGATCATCGCCGTCGACCTCACGGCCGAGCCCGCCATGCCCGCGCTGCGCCGCCTGTCCGAAGTCTTCGAGCGGATGACCTCGGTGGCGCTGCACTCACGCCTGCTGGCCGACTTCGACAGCTTCAGCAAACGCCTGCCGGTGACCCTGATCTGTCCCCGCATCGCCAACCCGCTCAGGGTGGCCGACTTCACCAGGGTCCGCGAGGCTGCCCGGACCGCCATGGAGTCGCTCCTGCAGACCATCGGTCTCGCCGACGGACGGGTCTCGCCGGGCCTCTTTTACCTCCCGATCTCGATGGAGAGCACGGCCGGAGGCTGACGGCCGGGGCTCCGGGA
>PLOF01000078.1 GCA_003142035.1 Candidatus Dormiibacterota bacterium | reverse complement strand
GGGCTCTTTCAGAGGGGATCAACGAGTGGCTGAAGGAGTAGGCGGGGTCAGCCCAACGGGCGGACCGCTGCCCGGATCGCCCGGTCTCGACAAGCCCATCTACACGATCAGCGTCGCGGCCGAGATCCTGGAAACCCACCCGCGGACGCTGATGATGTACGAGAACATCGGCTTGGTCGTGCCGCAGCGGACCTCGACCAACCGGCGACGCTTCTCGCAACGCGACATCTACAAGCTCCAGACCATCCAGAGCCTGACCCGGCAGCACGGAGTCAACCTGACCGGCGTCCGCTACGTGCTGGCGCTGCTCAAGGCTCTCAACGATCACGGGATACCCCCACCCGACAGCCTCAAGGACATCGACGTCTCGGCGCTGAAGATATGAACGGCGCGCACCGCGACACCCGCCGGCCCAGGTCTGAGAAGCTCTGCTGATGGCCACCCAGGAACCCGCGCCCGCCCCGTCGGTGGTCGACGCGCTGCGGCAGATCCTGGCCGATGGCGTACGCCTGGTCCGCGCCGAGATCGGGGTGGTGCGGGCCGGAGGCATCGCGACCGCCAAGCGCGCCGCGTTCGCCGTGGCCCTGCTGGCCGCCGCCGGCGTCGCCGCCCTCCTGGTTGTCATCTTTCTCCTCGGGGCCGGTGCCGAAGGGCTGGGCGGGCTCTTCCACCACGCCTGGCTGGGATGGCTGATCATGGCGGGCCTGATCCTGGTGGTCGGAGCGCTCCTGGGCGGGCTCGGCTACCGCATGCTGAAGAGGACGATCGCCGAAGGCCGCAGGGTCGGCGCCACCGTCAAGGAGGACCTGGAGTGGGTGACGAGGTTGCCGAGGCAGAGGTAGAACGGGAGCTGAGCAAGCAGGCGCTTGCCGCTCACGTCGCAGCTCTGGACACCCGGGTCCGGGACGAGCTCGACTGGCGATCGAGGCTCCGCCGGGATGGCTTCCGGTATGCCGTCATCGGGACGGTCGCCGTGGTCCTCACGGTTTCGGTCGTGGTGCTCCGGTCGCGGGGCCGGAGGGAGGAGAGCTCCCCGACCACGGTGACATCGCTCGACGACGTCGCCGCCCAGCTGGACGAGATCCGGCAGGAGCTGGCCCGGCGCCGCAAGGAGGGTGGGCCGCTGTGGCAGAAGCTGGCAGTCCGTGCCGCCACCACCGCGGCTGCCGCCGGCGGGGCGGCGGTGGCACGCCGGGCGATGGAGCGGATGGCCGGGTCCGACGGGCCCGCGACCGGCACCGATCCCGACCACCACTCCTGAGCCGGCCTTCCTCGCGGGACGAGGGCTGGCAGGTGCTGACGAGGCCCCCGCTTTGGGACTCAGTCGGCGGCGATGGCCCCCCGGCAACGGGGAAAGTCGGGGCACATCCACACCGTGGAGCCGCGGCGCTCCATCGGCCGCTCGCAGATGGGGCACACGGGCCGGAGTGGGACCNNCCGCCGGGCCGGGGCCCGCACCCGGACGGTGGCCAGCCGGACCGGAGCCGACCGGAGGCGGGCGAGCGCGAGCGCGGGGAGGACGGGCCCGATGAGGAGCAAGGTGAGGAGGAGCTGGTCGGTCTGGAGAGCGAGCTGGGTGACGGCCAGCGCGGCCGCGACCAGGAGGATGACGATCGGGACCAGCGGCATGGGGGCGAGGCTAGGCCGCCGAACCTTTCGGCTGGGTGACCGGATCGGGCTGGGGACGGCTCAGCCGGGGTCAGGGCCGAGAGTGGTAACGCTCTTGTAAGGTTCAGATGATCAGCATCCTTCCAATCACGTTACGGACGAATGGGGAGATTCTTTGTCCGCGAAGTCCGCGGCGGACGCGGTCTGGCGCGGGCGCGACAGCGTGCCCGCCGATGACCGCCCGATCCACCACCCCGCCCCCGCCGTGCCCGCCCAGGCCGGCCCGGGGGCCCGCTCGAGAAGACTGACGACCCGACGCCGGCTGATCCTGGCAGGGCTCCAGCTGATCGTCCTCCTCATCAGCGCGGGAGTCATCTACGCCCTCGTTCGCAAGGTGAACCCGGGTCAGGTGGTGGGCAAGGCCGGGCATGTCTCGTGGCGGCTGGTGGGGGTGGCGATCGCCCTCAACCTGGTGACCACCCTGCTCCGGGCCCGGCGCTCCCAGATCCTCCTGAAACGCCTCGGCCAGCATGTCCCCTTCGTTCGCATGAACTGGGTGGACCTGGCGGGCCAGACCCTCAGCTGGCTGACCCCGGCCGCGAGCGGCGACCTCTCGCGACCCTACCTCTGGCGCAATCGCGACCGCGTCCCGGTGAGCGCGGGGGTCGCGACCGTGATGTACGAACGGCTGGTCACCATCGTCCAGCTCGGGATCATCGGTGGGGTGCTCGCCGCCGCCATCTACCTGCCCGCGCTCGGGACAGCGGGGCTGGCGCTGGCCGGCTTGGTCCTCCTCGCCTCCCCCTGGTGGGCCAGCGTGATCACGCGACACTTCTTCACGACCGGCATCCCGCCTGAGCGCCACGGACTGATCGGCGGGATACTCCGGTCGCTGGTGCAGCTCGAGGAGCTCGGCCTGGCGCCCCGGCTCGGCGCCGTCTTCGCCTTCTACAGCCTCGTCATCTTCACGGTCTGCGGCTTCCAGATCCTGCTGCTCGTCTGGGGGCTCGGGGCAAGTGTCACCCTGGGCGTGGCCATCGCCGCCTACTGCATCTCCCAGGTGATCGGCAGCGTGTCGACGCTGCCCTTCGGCATCGGCGCGGCCGACGTCACGACCGCCGCCCTGCTGGTCGCCGGAGGGCTGACCAAGGTGGACGCGGTGGCGGTCACCGTCCTCGTGCGAGTGGCCATGACCCTCCCCCTCGGCATCGCCGGCGCGATCGGAATCATGCTCCTCGGGCGGCCGCGCATCCCCGAGGAGGAGGCCGTCCCGGCCCCGGTGAGCCCATGACCCCCGGGGAGTTCGCGATCGCTGCCACGCCGGGCGGTGGGGAGACCGCCTCCTCGCGTCCCACCCGGGTTGCGGTGGTCGGAGGGGCCGGTTTCATCGGCAGCCACCTGGTCGAGCTGCTCGCCGCCGACCAGCTCTCAGTGCTGGTGATCGACGATCTCACCCACCCCTGCGGGGCCGCCCTCCCCAACGCCGTGGAGCTCCTTGAGGCGGACGCCGGCAGCCCCGAGGCCGCGGATGCCCTGGCTCGCTTCCGGCCCCAGGCGCTCGTCCACCTCGCCGCCAAGGGGGGCGTGAACCGCGCTCTGCGCGACCCCGGAGACCACATCCGGCGGGTCCTTGCCAACTCGGTGGCCTGCTTCGAGGCAGCCGCCCGGGCGGGCTGTGAGGCGATCCTCATCGCCTCGTCAGGAGGGGCAGTGTACGGCGACGCCGAGCGGCTACCGGCTTCCGAGGAGCTCACCCCCGCCCCCCGATCCGCCTACGGCGCGGAGAAGCTCTGCGAAGAGACCTACCTCTGGACGTATCGGCAGCGCGGGCTGCGCACCGTCGCGCTGCGGTTCGGCAACGTCTACGGGCCGCGCCAGGACGGCACCGGGGAGGCCGGGGTGGTCGCCATCTCCTCGACCCGGCTGGTCCAGGGATTGCGCCCGGTGATCTACGGTGACGGCTCCCAGACCCGCGACTTCGTCTACGTGGGGGACGTCGCCGCCGCCACCCGAGCCGCCCTGTTCAGCTCGATCGGCGGCCCGCTGAACGTGGGGACCGGGAGGGAGACGAGCGTCCGCGAGGTGGTCGCCGGACTGATCCGGGCGTCCGGGGCGGAGATCGCCCCCGACTTCCAGCCCGCCAAGCCCGGAGAGGTGGCCCGCGCCTGCATCGACCCGGGGCGCGCCGCGCGCTCGCTCGGCTGGAAGGCTCAAACTTCCCTCCCCGAGGGTCTCGCCCTGACCCATCGGTTTTTCGCCAGCCAATCAGCACGCACATCGCCGGGCGCCCTTCGCCCGGTCATCTAGGGGAGACAGCAATGCGCATCGCGGTCCTGGGAGCCGACGGCTACCTCGGGTGGCCGACCGCCCTTCACCTGTCTGCACGCGGCCATGACGTCATCGCGGTCGACAGCCTGGTGCGACGGCGCTGGGACGAGGAGTGCGGAACGGACAGCCTGACGCCGATCGCCTCGATTGCCGACCGTCTGGCCCGCTGGCAGGCGGAGAGCGGCCACAAGCTCGACTGGCACCAGATCGACCTCTGTGACGCCGCCGCGGTCGACGAGCTGATCCGCACCACCCAGCCCGAAGCCATCGTCCACTTCGCCGAGCAGCGCTCCGCCCCCTACTCGATGATCAGCCCCCGCCACGGTGTGGAGACGCAGGTCAACAACGTGGTGGGCACCCTCAATGTGCTCCTCTCGGTACGCGACCGCGCTCCGGACTGCCACGTGATCAAGCTCGGGACCATGGGCGAGTACGGGACGCCGAACATCGACATCGAGGAGGGGTTCATCGAGATCGAGCACAACGGTCGTCACGACCGGATGCTCTACCCCAAGCAGCCGGGATCGCTCTACCACCTCTCCAAAGTCCACGACAGCCACAACCTCGACTTCGCCTGCCGGATCTGGGACCTGCGGGCCACCGACCTCAACCAGGGTGTGGTCTACGGGACCACCACCGACGAGACGGCGCTGCACCCTCAGCTCATCACCCGGTTCGACTACGACGGCATCTGGGGAACGGTGCTCAACCGCTTCTGCGTGCAGGCGGCAGTCGGCGAGCCCCTCACGGTCTATGGCAAGGGCGGTCAGACCCGCGGCTTCCTGGACATCCGCGACACCGTGCGCTGCATCGAGCTGGCGGCCATGAACGCGCCGGCCGCCGGCGAGTACCGCGTCTACAACCAGTTCACCGAGCAGTTCTCCGTGCTCGGGCTGGCCGAGAAGGTGGAGCACGCGCGCGCAGCCCACGGCCTCCCGACCACCATCTCCCACGTCCCCAACCCGCGCCGGGAGAAGGAGGAGCACTACTACAACGCCAAGCACCAGCGCCTCCTCGACCTCGGCCTCGAGCCCCACGCGCTGAGCGACACCCTTCTCGACCACGTCGTCCAGACGGTCGAGGCGAACGTCTCCCGCGTCAGACGCAACACCATCGAAGCGACCATCGACTGGCGCAAGGGTGGCCCCGTCTACGCCGGGGGCCGGGCGCCGGCACTGACCGCCCTCGCCGGCATCGGTGGCTAGCCGGAAAGCCGGCGGCCCGTCCCAGGGCCCAGAGGCGGCGAGCCCGCGTCTCAGCAGCCTCAGCCTGGTGCTCCCGGTCCACAACGAGGCCGAGAACATCGGCTGGTTGCTGCCCCACGCGGCCGACGTCCTGCCCGGGATCGCGAACCGCTTTGACCTGGTGATCGTCGACGACGGGAGCACCGACGGGAGTGGCGAGCTGGCCCGATCCCTCGCCGAGAAGCTGGGCATCTCGCTGCGCGTGCTCCGCCACGAGCAGAAGAGCGGCTATGGGATCACTGTCGGCGATGGCCTCCGGGCCGCCCGGGGGGACTTTGTCGCCTTCACGGATGCCGACGGCCAGTTCGAGATCGCCGACCTGGCTCTGCTCGTCCCCCTCCTCGACCATGCCGACCTGGCTGCCGGGTGGCGGGAGGAGCGGCGCGACGCCCGAGCCCGGGAGGTCGTGAGCTGGGTCTTCAACACCCTGGTGGCGGTGCTCTACCGCCTCCCCTACCGCGACGTCGACTGCGCCCTGAAGCTGATGCGCCGCGAGGTCCTGGACTCGCTCACCCTGGAAGCCCGAAGTGCCTTGATCAACGCGGAGCTGTACTACAAGGCCCGGTACGCCGGTTGGCGGATCGCCCAGGTGGCGGTCCCCCACCACCCCCGGGTGGCAGGCCGGCGCTCAGGTGCCCGTCCCCGCGCCATCGCCCGGGCCATCAAGGAGCTGTTCCTCTTCCGCCTGCGCATCCGGCGGTCGCTCCCGCTCCGGCATGCTGCCTCCATCCGGGCGGGCGAGCCGGCCGACCAGGGCTGAGGCACCGACCGGGGCCGACGATCCCCCACCCGCCAGATCGACGCTCCCGACCGCGATCAGTCGACGGTGATACCTGCGAATCGCGGGTCGGTAACGCCGGCCCAGCCGTCGACGTCGCCAGGCAGGGGCTCGGTGGGCGGCTGAGGTGGGGCGGCGTAGTCTGTGCCCGAGGAGGCGACGACCTGAAGTTCCCCCGCCATCTCCGCCTGCCCTCCCGCGGCCACGGCAATCTGCTGGGCGGTGGCGGACACCTCGCGGCTGGCCACGCTGACCTGCTCCATCGCCTCCACCACCTGCTCTGTGGCCGAAAGCTGCTGCTGGGTGGCAAGCCGCACGTTTGAGCTGGCCTCGGCGACCTGCTCCATCAGCCCAAGCCCGATCTGGAGCTGGGTGGCGCCCTCCTCCATCGCGAGGACGGTGGCGCGGGTCTCCGACTCGGCGCTCTCGGTGATCGTGGAGATGTCCGCGGCCAGCGCCTTGGAGCGGTCTGCGAGCCGTCTCACCTCGTCAGCCACCACCGCGAAACCGCGGCCGGCCTCGCCGGCGCGGGCCGCCTCGATGGCGGCGTTGAGGGCGAGAAGGTTGGTCTGGTCTGCAATGTCGTTGATGAGACCGAGGATCCTGCTGATATCGCGGACCCGGTCGGTGAGGGCGACGGTGCGCTGACCCGAGGTCAGGATGCGCTCATGGGCACGGTCGAGGTTGTCCCGGGTCTCGGCAGCTTGGGTGGCGACCCGTTCCACGGTCTCGGCGATGTGGCCGGATGTCCGGGCCAGCTCCTCCATGCTCGCCGAGGTCTCGACGGCCGCCGATGTCTGCTGCGCGGTTGTCGACACCAGCTGGGTTGATGCCTCGGAGAGACGGGCGGCGGAGCCGGCGAGCTCGCCGCTCACCTCCCTGACCCGCTCGACCATGCCGCCCAACCGCTCGACCATGAGGTTCAAGGCCATCCCAAGCTCCCTGACCTCCGCCGCCCCGCCGGGGTCGACCCGGGCGGCGACGTCACCGGCGGCGACCCGCCGGGCGAGCCGGCCGAGGGCACGGAGGTGACTGGTCTCCCCATGCGCGACCAGGAAGGCGGTCGCCCCGAGCAGGACCGCACCGATGAGACCGACCACAATGGCGGTCGATTGCACCTGGGCCGCCATGGCGGAGGTCCAGCCGCGGCCGGAGGTGACCGTGCCGAGGACCACCACGAGGAGGGCCATCACCACGATGCTGGCGGTGACGACTCCAGCTACGACGCGGACGAGGAACCGGTCCAGCATCCGCCGGGTCGCCGCTCCGAGGTTGGCCATGGAAGCCTCCAGCCCGCCCACGCCCAGCTGGCGTGGCATTCCGGTTCGGCCCTCAGATGTAGCACCCACCGGAGTAAAGGTGGGGTGAGGTTTGCGTGACGGCCTGCTGACAGTCCCACACGGTGCCCCGAGTGCCGAATCCCTCAAGGGGGCCCCGAGGCCCAGAAAGGGGTGGCCCGAGGAGGAGCGCACTGACGTGCGTGACAACGAAGGGCGAGAGACGCCGGTGCCCGTAGGGGCGCCGAGGCCAAGGAAGGGGTGGCCCAGGAGGAGCGCACTGACGTGCGTGACGACGAAGGGCCGGGGGCCCTGACGCGGGCATCGGCGTCCCTACGGGCACCGTCAGCGGCGGGCGAGCAGCTCCGTCAATGGGCCCGCATGCCCTGCGAGGAGCTCGTGGAGCTCGAGGAGCTCGTCGCCGGAGATGGGCGCGTCCACCCGCTCACCGCCCTCGTCCACGTTCGAAGCGGGCACAGCCGCCGCCGAGGCCTCGCCCTCCGTCTGGAAGATGATCTGGAGCAGGTTCTCGTCGTTGCACGAGCGGCAGGTGACCCGCACCAGCGCCCGGTTGTCCTGCTGGGCGAGGACGTTGATACCGCACTCGGCCATGCTCTCACCGCACTGGACACAGCGGTAGCGGCGGGCCTGGGAGCGGAGCAGCTTGACGAGATCCACGGCCTCAGTATAGGCAGCCGCGCCGAATCACCAAGGCACGCATCGCCCCCGGAGGCCACTCCCGCAGCAGCGTTGACCACCGGTACGGGTAGACTCGCCTGCGCCACTGGGGAGTGGCCAAGTGGTAAGGCAGCTGACTCTGGATCAGCAAATCGTAGGTTCGAATCCTACCTCCCCAGCCAAACCAGTGTGTTTGCAAACGCAACTGTACATTGGGCTTCGGCGCACGTCCCTGACGCGAGCGGCCCTCAGAGCGAGGTGACGGTGAGCGCGGCCCCCATGCCGACCACCATCGCGGTTATGACGATCAGGGCGACCTTCTCCCAGAGGCGCAGCCGGAAGGGGGCGGGCAGGGCGGTCCAGGCGAGCACGATCAGGAAGACGAGGACGATCGGCAAGAGCAGCGCATTGAAGACCTCGACGGCGATCGCGAGACCGACCAACGAACCGCTGGTGAGCACCAGCACGGCGGAGAGGCCGACAGCCCCCGTGAAGACGCCGTAGAAGAGGGGCTCCTGTCGGAACTTCCGGTTGAGGCTGCGGGGCTTCCCGGCGACCTCCGCGAAGGCCCACGCCGCCCCCAGAGAGACCACCAGGGCCGCGACCAGGGCAGCCCCGGCCACCCCCATGGCGAAGGCGAGACGGCCACCCGCGGCTCCGAGTGATGAGGTCAGCGCCGTGGAGATCTGGGCCACGGTGTTGAGGGATCCAGCGTGGTGGTGGAAGAGGCTCGCCCCGGTCGCCACCAGGACCGCGATCATGATCACCTGGGTGACCACCGCACCGATGGCGGTGTTGATCCGCGCGAAGCGCAGATCCCGGACGGTGATCCCCTTGTCGAGTATCGCGGCCTGCTGGTAGAAGATCATCCAGGGCATGACGACCGCCCCGACGTTGGCCGCCACCAGCGCGAGGTAGGCGGAGTTGCCGAGCGGCTGCCCCATCGTCAGGCTGCCGGCCAGTGAGCCCGGATCCGGATGGGCCCGGATGGCGGCCACCAGGAAGGCCAGCTCGAAGAGCCCGAAGCCGATGCCGATGAGCTCCACCCGCCGGTAGCTGCCGGAGACGACCACCAGGAGGAGCACGATGGCGGCGCCGGGGACGATCAACTGCGGGGGCAGGCCGACGATGCTGCCCACGCCCGCGATGCCCGCAAACTCGGTGACCAGGGCACCCACGCTGGTGACCAGCAGGATGCTGACGGAGAACACCGCCCATCCGCGTCCGAATCGCGCCTTGATCAGCTCGGCGTGCCCTTTGCCGGTGGTGAGCCCGAGGCGGACGGTCAGCTCCATGACCACGTAGAGGACCGGGATCAGAAGGACCTCGAGGGGAAGGAGCCGGTAGCCGAAGCGGGCCCCGGACTGGGCAGCGGTCACGACGCTGCCGGCATCGGTGTCGGCGAGCATCACCATCAGGCCGGGGCCGACCGCCACCGCGAGCCACATCCAGCGTCTGCGGAGGCGGTGGGAGGGCAGCTGCGGGGATCCCTCCTCAGCGTCTGGTCCTGAGACCTCGGGGGCCTTCGCAACCGCGCTGGCCCGCAGCCCGAGGGCCCGGACGTTCATCGCTCGCCCGCGCGGGTGCAGCGCGGCGAGGCAGGCGCCCCGGAGCTGGCCGCGCGGTGGCATGCGATCACGAGTCGGAGGTCTCCCTGCGCCGCGCACCGCAGGAGAGGTGGCGGCATCGGTCCGGCGTCCACTGATAGCTTCGGCTTAGAGCGGGCTAACATCCAGAGCCTAAGGTCATCGGCCGGTGGGGTCGCCCGTCACCGCAAGCCCGCCTCTCGGCCATCAGCACCATCTCGCGCGCCGAGGGCGCGCGCTGCGGCGCTCAGTGCGTGGCACGGAGGGGTCCTCCGTTCAGTATTGGCTGTGCGTACCGAGGGGTCGTCCGCTCAGTATTCGCTGCGGGTACTGAGGGGTCCTCCGCTCAGTAGATGAAGCCCTCGACGTCGTTGAGAGTGGTCACCTCGCGGGAGTCGATGTTCCCGGGAATCTCGTCGAAGTTGGCCTCGTTCACGTAGAAGTTGGTGGGGCTCACGACGGCCACCACGTAGGCGACGTGTCCGTAGTAGCTGTAGCCATTGCCCGGGCCCCACACCACGATGGCCCCCGGCTTGGGAGTCGAGCCGGTCGAGTAGCCCATGGCCGAGGCGTTGCCGAACCACGCGTCCGCGTTGCCGCCCCACGGGACCTCGCGCAGCGAGGCGACATACCAGGTGCACTGGCCCCAGGGAAAGGAATTGGGGATGCTCCCGAAGGCAAAGGGACAGAGCACAGCGCCGCACATGCCGGAGCCTCCGCCGCTCGGAGCGGCAGCCGCCGCAGCCGCCGCAGCAGCAGCCGCAGCCGCCGCAGCCGCCGCCGCAGCAGCCGCCGCAGCCGCGGCCTGCTGCTGGGCTCGCACCGTGGCGATCTGGCTGAGAAGCGAGTTGCGCTGGCTCACCAGGCCTGCGGCCTGGCCGCCGAGGGAGGCCGCCTGCTGCTTGAGCTCCGACTCCTGGCCCTGCAGCGCGGCCTGATCGGCCTCGAGCTGGCTCTCGGCCTGAGCGACCTGGGCGAGGTGGGACTGCTGCGTCTGCTGCAGGGCGTCGAGCGCCTGCTGTTCCGCCTCCACCTGGGCCATCAGCGTCTGGACCTTCTGGCTCACCGTGGTGGCCGAGTCCAGCTGCTCCATGAAGTCCGCGATGCTCTGGCTGTTGACCAGCCCCTCCACCACGCCGGTCCCGCCCTGGGTGTAGATCTCCACGGTGAGCTGGGTGAGTTGCACCTTCTGCGCCGCGAGGTGGGTGGTGTCGACCTGGATCGCCTCCGCGGTCTGGGCCAGAGCCAGGTTGAGCTGGTTGATCTGCGTCTGATCCGACGCTACCTGGGCTTCGGTGACGGCGATCTGCTGCTGCACGGCGGCGGCCTGAGCGTTCGCCGTCGCCTCACTCCCCTGGAGGCTCTGCAGCTGAGTGCCGAGCCCGTTGTACTGGTTCTGGAGCTGGTCGATCTGCTGGTCGTAGGAATCGGTCAGCCGGATGCCGGGGAGGGCCACCCGGGAGGGCGGGGGCACGGCAGCCGCCAGTGCTCCGATCACGAGAACGGAGACGACGAGCTTGCAGGTGAGGCGTGTGGTGCGGTGCAAAGTTCCGTGTCCCTGGGTGGACGTGGGACGCGGAGCTTATCAGCGGCTCGCCGAGCCCCCGGAGCCGCTTTCGACGCCTTTTTATGGAGTCGTGACGCTGCCGTCACAGTTGTTCGGCCGCCCTCACTGTTCGCAGCGCTTGGTGCGTTCTTGCCGGAACCCCTGGGCTCTGCTCCGAGGCCCCGGGATGGAGACCGGAGTTCTCCCACTCAGAATGAAGTACGCGACTGTGTAGAGTTGGTCGCGAACAGCAGATGGAGGGTCGGTCAACGTGAGCGAAGCGCCGGAGGTCAAGCGCGCCGAGTCGACGACACCCACGCTCGCCCCTCGGGGCCTCGAGGGGGTCGCAGTCGCTGAGACCCAGATCGGAGATGTCCGGGGAGAGGAGGGCTTTTACCACTATCGCGGCTACGACGCGACCGAGCTGGCCCGCCACTGCTCGTTCGAGCAGGTCTGGCACCTCCTGCTGATCGGCGAGCTGCCCAACCCGCGCGAGCTCCGCTGGCTCCAAGACCAGGAAGTCGCCGGACGTACGCTGCCCGGCGGGGTGTCCGCCGCCCTCGACGAGATCGCGCGCCTCCCCGGCTACACCGCCCTCGGCGCCCTCCGCACAGCGGTCTCCCTGAGCGGGGCGGCCCTGAACCTCCAGCCGACGCTCGACCTCACCCCCGACCAGGTCCGCGCCGACGCGCTGCGGATGGTCGCGCTGACCCCCGTCCTGCTCATGAGGCTCCACCGCGTCCACCAGGGGCTGGTCCCGATCGATCCCGATCCCAGCCTGGGCTACGCCGCCGCCTACCTCCAGATGCTGACCGGCGAGCGACCGGACCCCGAGGCGGCGCGAGCTCTGGAGCAGTACATGATCCTGACCATGGACCATGGATTCAACTCGAGCACCTTCACCGCCCGAGTGATCACGTCCACCGGGAGCGACATGGGCTCGGCGCTCACGGGGGCCATCGGCGCACTCGCCGGCCCCCTCCACGGCGGGGCACCGTCGCGCGCCCTGGACATGCTCGACGCCATCGGCACTCCGGACCGCGCCGAGGAGCATCTGCGCGACGAGGTCAGGGGCGGCCAGCGCCTGATGGGCTTCGGACACCGCGTCTACAAGACGGACGACCCCCGCTCGGTCCTCCTCCACGAGGTGGCACGCGGTCTGGGCGGTCCGCAGGTGGAGTTCGCGGAGCATGTCGAGGCCACCGCGCTGCGGGTGCTCAGCGAACTCAAGCCGGGACGCCGTCTCTATACCAACGTCGAGTTCTACTCCGGCGTGGTCATGAACACCGTGGGCCTCTCGCGGGACATGTTCACTCCCACGTTCGCGTGCAGCCGCACGGTGGGGTGGACCTCCGCCGTCGCGGAGCAGGCGAGCAACAACCGGCTGATCCGGCCCTCCGCGATCTACATCGGTCCTCCCGCCCCCCGACCCCTGCCCGAGGGTTACGCCTACGCGTAGCCGGCCCGGCCCGGTGGGTTGAGCGTCAGACCTGGCTCGACGCGGCCCAGAGGTTGATCCCGCTCTCGGTCGCCAGCCGATCGATCGCCTCCAACTCCTCGGAGGCGAAGTCGAGCCGATCGAGGGCGGCGAGATTCTCCTCGAGCTGAGCGACGCTGCTCACCCCGATCAATGCCGACGTGACCCGCGGGTCCCGGAGGACCCAGGCAAGTGCCATCTGGGCCAGCGACTGCCCACGCCCCGCAGCCAGCTGGTGGAGCCCGCGGATCTTGGCGAGCGTCGTCTCGGCCAGCATCTCCGGGGTGAGGGAACCGCGACGGCGGGCGCGCGACCCCTCGGGGACGCCCTCCAGGTACTTGCTGCTCAGCAACCCCTGGGCGAGCGGGGAGAAGACGATGCAGCCGATCCCCCTGTCGTCCAGGACGTCGAGGAGGCCACCCTCGATCCAGCGGTTGAGCATGGAGTAGGAGGGCTGGTGGATGAGGATCGGCGTGCCCAGCCCGGCCATGATCTGGGCGGCTGCCTCGGTGGTCTTGGCGGAGTACGAGGAGATGCCCGCGTAGAGTGCCTTGCCCTGGCGCACCGCGGTGTCGAGGGCGCCGAGCGTCTCCTCCAGCGGGGTCTCGGGGTCGAAGCGGTGCGAGTAGAAGATGTCGACGTAGTCGAGCCCCATCCGCTTCAGGCTCTGGTCAAGGCTGGCCAGAAGTTGCTTGCGCGAACCCCATTCCCCGTACGGGCCGGCCCACATGTCGTATCCGGCTTTGGTGGAGATCACCAGCTCGTCGCGGTGAGGGCGGAGGTCGGTGGCGAGGATGCGCCCGAAGGTCTCCTCCGCCGAGCCGTAGGGTGGTCCGTAGTTGTTGGCGAGGTCGAAGTGGGTGATCCCGAGGTCGAAGGCGCGCAGCACGACGCTGCGGCTCTCGCTCAGCGGCCGCTCGGCGCCGAAGTTCTGCCAGAGGCCCAACGAGATCAGCGGGAGCCGGAGGCCGCTCCGACCCGAGCGGCGGTAGGCCATCGACTGGTAGCGGTCGGGAGCAGGGACGTAGGTCACCGGGGCCCTCCATGCGACGGACGTGACACCGGGCGCGGGCCCCTCGGGCGCCGGCACGGATGCTTGTGTTGTCGCTGAATCTTCGATGGCTATGATAGACGTGTGCACATGCGTTCGCATGTCCAGCGAAACGCCCTGCGCTGGTCGGCACGGCGATCCGGAGAGCCCATGACTGGAGACGTCGTCAACGACGTCTGCGCTTCCACGACGACCCCTGGCCCCCAGCCCCCGATTGAGGAGCTGCGGCCGTCCCAGGAGCAGTGGGACGCGTTGATGGAAGGCCTGGCGTAGGGCCCGCAACCTCTCCCTCTACGCCGCGCGTGAGCCGCTCTCCCGTACGACGCCGAGCGCCGATCCCGCATCTCCGAGCCATGCCAGCAGGAGCGCCGGAGCGCCGCGCAGGGTGGCGCCGATCGCGGGGATGAGCCGCAGGCCGCGGAGGTGGGCGACGACCAGGAGCTGGAAGACGAAGGCCGCGACCGTCACCCACATGTACACCGGGGCGAGCAGCGTGAAGAGGGGAGCCGCGTGCGAGTGGACGGTGACCCCGGTGTCGAAGACGTACTCGGCCACCTCGGCCGGCCCCGCCAGGAGCAGCCAGAACAGCACCGCCACCACGGTGGCCCTGCGCTCAAAGAGCCCCGCCACACCGACCTCGCGCACCCAGCAGAAGAGACCGATCAGCGGGATGAGCAGGAAGAGGAAGTAGGGACGCTCGGTGAGCGGGCTGATCAGCATGATGGCCTCGATCGCCAGGCCCACCTCGAGGAGGGAGAGCGCGTCGCGACGGAGCGGCCGGGTCGACGTGACCGCGACGGTCAGGACGAGGACGACCACCGTGAGGACGAGCCAGAGGACGGTCACGGCGCCGGGGGCGACGGTGAGCGGGTGCGAGGCCGGGTTGACCGTGAAGAGACGGGCCAGCATCCCCTTGGGAGACTCGTTGTGGAGGAAGGGCAGGTACTGATTGGCCCAGAACCCCCAGGCAGTCCAGAAGTCCGACCACGCCCGCTGACCGAGGAGAAGAAAGGGCGCGAGCCCGAGGATCGCGGTCGACACGGCGGCGACGATCGCGAAGCGGAAGTCGCGCCGCCAGAGGAGGAAGAGGGCGAGCAGGAGCAACTCCGGCTTGACGGCGCTGCCGGCACCGAGGAGCACGCCGGCAAGCCCCGCCCGGCCCGCGGATCGCGCCCAGAGCGCCGCGCAGATCAGGGCCATCACCAGGAGGTCGCTTTGGCCGAGATCCCACTCCCGATGGACCGGAAGCGTGACCGCGGAGGCCGCGGCCAGGACCAGCAGCATCGCCGCGCTCGGGCGGAGCCCGGCGGCGCTGAGGGCGGCGTAGACGGAGAACACCACGAAGGCGACGTTGAGCAGGTCCCAGGTGGTCAGAGCGCCCCAGTGAGGAAGGAGGGTGAGCGGCACCATGAGGTAGGCGAAGAAGGGCGCGTAGACGTAGACCTGAGTGGTCCAGTAAATGCCATGGCCGGCCGGGGTGTAGGCGTGGATGAAGCTCATCGCCCCGAGATAGGGGTTGGTGCCGGATCGGACGTCAAGGCCCGCCTGGTAGAAGGTGCGGAAGTCCGCCCAGCTGAACCGCGCCGCGCCGTAGCGCATCACGTAGAGGGCGGCCGCCGCGATGACCAGCACGCTGATCGGCACAGCCCACGGACGCAGCCAGGCCACGATGCCAGGAAGCCGGCGGTCGAAGACGGTCGCGTCGAAGGGGGTGCGGGTCGCTCCCGTGTCCGGCTCGGTGCCGCCGGGCTGCTGCGACAGCCGCCCACCTCTGGTGCTCACCGGCGCGATGATGGCACGCTGGGCAGGCGGGATACCCATCGGCCCCCAGATACCGGACCAGTGCCGGTTGCGGGCAAGGCCCGGGCGGCGCGGTTCGGGTCGGCTGTCAGCCGAGCCCGGTGGGGCCCATCACCGAGGCCACCAGATCATCGCGCAGCCAGACGATCTCCGTGCCCGACTGGTTGACCTGCGTGTATCCGGTGGCCAGCACGGAGCTGATCTCCGGCCAGTTGGTCACGCTGTCCCCGTCCGTGATCACGAGCGCGGGCTCGAGCTCGGCGACGCGCTCGGCCACCGGCCCGTCGGAGCCGAGAAGGTGCTCGTCGTTGTAGATGGGTGGCGTCGGCAGGAGCAGCTGGAGATCGTCCAGGTCATAGAGCCAGGCGTCCGCCGACCAGACCACCGCGGAGCTGCCCTCGAGTCCGTGGGCGCGGATCCACGCCGCCACCTCGCTGTCCTCGGGCACGCGGGCGTCGAACTGGTCCTGGTAGGTCGTCAGCGACTGCCCCCGGGTGAGTGTCGAGACGGCCCCAAAGTAGTAGGTGGCGAAGCTGTGATTGCCAACCGCAAAGGCCGGGGGCCAGTCCAGCCCGGTCGGCGCCGCACCCACCAGAGCGAGGCCGGTGGCCACCATGAGCGCGGCGCCGACCAGGCGCCGCGGGCTCCGCGCCCCGGCCGGGAGACGCAGCCCCAGGCTGCTGAGGGCCAGTGCGGTCGGGACCAGGGAGGGCAGCAGGTAGTGGGGATACGGCTGCCCGGCCACCGCCGGGACGAGGAGGGCCACAGCGGCCCAGACCCAGAGTGCCCAGGAGACGTCCCGGTCCCGGCGGCGCAGCCAGGTGGCGGACACGACCAGGGTCAGCACGACCAGCACCACGATCGCCCGGATCACCATCGGGATCGCAGCGTGCGCCTGACCCTGGGTGAACTGGACCCAGTATCCGACCAGGGCGTAGGCGACCCTGCCTGCCCCCGCGGTCACGACGGCCGGGATCAGCCAGGCGGCGGTGATGGCGACCACCGTGCCCGCGTAGACCGCCACACGCCGCCAGGTCGCCCGTCCCACGATCGCCAGGATCAGGCCAAAGACGCAGGTGTCGGCCAGTGCCGTCTGCTGGTAGGCGATGCCGACCGCCGCCAGCGCACCCACTGCAACCGGCCAGAGCGGCCAGCGACGCGTGTCAGGAGCGACGACCCGGGTGAGCAGGAGCGCCCCGGCCCATGCCATGGGGGCGATGAGGAGGCTCTCGGGGAGGATCAGCTCGGCGTCGAGGAGGGGGGTGCCCAGCATGATGGCGGCGAGGACCAGGGCGACCACGGCACGGCGGCGGCCGAGGAGGCGGTCCGCCGCATAGGCGATGGCAAGCAGGGTGAGCAGCCCAGTCAGGAAGGTGAGGATGTGGAGGGCCGCCTCGCTCGTGCCCAGGAAGTGGATCGCGGCGGCAACCGTCCAGATCTGAAGGGGCGGCTTATTGGTCCAGATCTGGGAGTAGAGGACCTTGCCCTGGAGCAGGGCTCGGGCGGTGGTGACGTAGCCGGCCTCGTCGGTGTACCAGTGGGGTTCGAGGAACGAGGGGATGCGGAGCAGGCCGTAGAGGACCAGCGGCCCGATCAGCCAGATGCGGAGCCGGAGCCGGTAGGTGGAGGCACGGCTTGCTGCCGCACGACATCGTCCCCCCGCCGCCGCCGCCACTGCCGTCCTCCGTCTCAGCGGCCGTCGCGGCCACCCTGATCGGTCCCCGCGTCCGGGAACCCCAATCCATCGTCCCCCGCCAACCTTTCGCGCGCGTTAACGGGCGACCGATGTGTCATCGTGCCACCTCGTGGCCGTCGCGCCGGAGCATTCTCCACTCTCCGCTACCCGTGGGGCCCGCCCCCGCCTGCCCCGCCCTGGCCTCGGCGGGCTGATCGTGGGCGCCGCTCTGATCGCGACGCTCGTCGTCATCTGCCGCCGGGTCGGCGACCCGGACTTCTGGTGGCACATGGAGACGGGCAGCTGGATCATCGACCACGGCGCGTTCCCGAGCCACGAGTTCTTCACCTATACGGCCACCACCCGGATCTGGGCGGATCAGGAATGGGGCAGCGAGGTGCTCGGCGACCTGATCTTCCGGGCCGGGGGGTTCCTCGCCTTCAGCCTCGCCTACGTTGCCGTCACCTGGGTGGGCTTCTGGTTCATCTGGCGGCGCATCGCGATCGAGCGCGTGCCCGCCCTGATCGCGGGCGCCTGCATCGCGGTGGCGGCTGCTGCCGGCGTTGAGGTCTGGGGCCCGCGGTCGCAGATGATCAGCTTTGCTCTGACCTGCCTGACCCTCTACTGGGTCGAGGCCTACCTCCGGGACCGCAACCGCCACGTCTACCTCCTGCCCCTGGTGGTGGTGGTCTGGGCCAATCTCCACGGCGGCTTCGTCTACGGTCTGGCCGTGGTGGGGCTCGCCGCGGTCACCGAGGCCGTGCTCTGGCTCGTCTCACCAGCGGACGGTGCCCACCGCCGCCGATCGCTCCGGCTCTGGGCGGTGCTGGCCGCCTGCGCGGTGGCGGGCCTGTTCAACCCGATCACCTACCGCGCCTACCTGGCCGCCATCCAGACCCAGACCAGCGCCATCCAGCAGACCTTCATCGCCGAGTGGCACTCGCCGAGCTTCCACTCCCTCGGTGAGGTGGGCCTCGAGCTGCTGCTCCTCCTCGTGGTCTTCGCCATGGCCTTCCGCCGGCCCCGGCTCTGGGACGCGCTGGTCACCGTGGTCGGCATCTACGCCGCTCTCTCGTCGGTGCGCAACGCTCCGCTCGCCGCCGCCGCGCTGACCCCAATGGTCGCCTGGTCCTTCGGCGGAGCCTGGGAGCGGAGCCGGTGGCAGGAGCCACTCGGGAGGTGGATCCAGCGCCGCGCTTCCGACCTCCTCATCCTCGTCTCCGCGGGTGCACTGATCGTCACCGCGGGGGCGGTCGGCATCGCGGCCCACACGCTGAGCAGCCAGACGGCGAGCACCGATGCCAACTTCCCGGTCGACGCCGCCAACTGGCTGGAGGCCCACCCGACCGTCGGGACCCGGATGTTCAACGCGTACGACTGGGGCGGGTACCTCATCTACCGTTTCTACCCTGACCGCCCCGTGTTCATCTACGGCGAAGCGACCGAGCTGGGCAACCCCCTGCTGCAGCAGGTGAGCGACGTCGAGAACGCCGAGCCCGATTGGCAGACCATCCTCAACGAGCATGGTGTCAACTACGTGGTCGAGCGCACCGACTCGGCGCTCAGCATGGCGCTGGGCGTTGACCCCCAGTGGAAGCAGGTCTACAAAGACGGCTTCGCGGTGATCTTCGTCAAGCGTTAGATCAGCAGCCGGGGCGGACGTCACTGCCGGCCCGGCCCGAGGAGGCGCATGGTGTCTACCGCCTGGCAACCGCCGCCGCCCCAGGGGGGAGAGCCCACCCCGCCGGGCTACCCGTGGCCCCCGGCGGGCTCGCCGCCGCCGTACCCCTACCCGCCTCCGACCGGTCAGGCTGCCTGGCCGGGGCCCTACCCCCCGCCGGGGCAGTACCCCCCGCCCTATCCGCCCCCCTACCCCTATCCGGCGTACGTCAACCCGGGCACCAACGGACTGGCGATCGCCGCGCTCGTTCTCGGCATCCTCTGGCTGTACTGGGTGGGGTCAATCCTGGCCGTCATCTTTGGCCACATTGCCCTCTCCCAGATCCGCCACACCGGCCAGGGGGGCCGGGGGCTGGCCATCGCAGGGCTGGTCCTCGGGTACGTCGGGCTGGCCCTGTTCCTCCTGGTCATCTTCGGGATGACAGTCGCGCACACCGGGACGGTTCAGGGCTGAACCGGTGATCGGAGGCCGGAGACCGAGGCAGGAACCGCGACCGTGGCTGTCCCGGGTCTGCGCGGTGGCGACCGTGTCCCGTGCCATGCTTGCTCGCCGGTGAGCGCGACCCGAACCCGCTACGCGTACCTCGGCCCGGAGGGCACCTTCGCCGAGACCGCGGTGCGCAGTCTCCCAGAGAGTGGGGACGTGGACCTGGTCCCGGTGGAGACGGTTGCCGACGCCTTCGCCGCCGTCCGAGACGGGTCGGCGGGAGCGGCGGTGGTGCCCTTCGAGAACTCGGTGGAGGGGTCGGTGAGCGGCACCCTCGACGAGTTTGCGAGCGGCAGCCCGCTGCACATCGCCCGCGAGATGCTCGTCCCCGTCCACCTCTCCCTGCTGGCGCGCCCTGGTGCTGAGCTCGGCTCGATCCGGGTGGTCGCCTCCCACCCCCATGCAACCGCCCAGTGCCGGCGCTGGCTGCGGGCCCATCTCCCCGAGGCCAGGGTCCGCTCCGCCCCCTCGACGGCGGAGGCCGCCGCGGCCGTGGCGGAGGGTGGGGACGGCACCGAAGGCGCCATCGCCGCACCCGCCAACGCCGGGCGGTACGGGCTGGTCGAGCTCGCCTCCGACATCGGCGACCACCACCACGCGGTCACCCGCTTCGTGATGGCGGTCTCGCCGCGTCCCCTGCCGCGGCCGACCGGTGCCGACCGGACGACCGTGGTCACCATGATCGCCGACGACCACCCCGGGGCGCTCCTGGAGCTGCTCACCGAGTTTGCCGTGCGGGGAGTCAACCTCACCCGGATCGAGTCGCGCCCGACCGGCCACGGCCTGGGCCGCTACTGCTTCTCGATCGACTGCGAGGGGCATATCGAGGAGGCCCGCGTCGGCGACGCCCTGGCCGCCCTGCACCGCTCCTGCGAGGAGGTCCGCTTCTGCGGCTCCTATCCCCGGGCCGACGGCGAGGCGCCCCGGTTCCGGCATGGGACGGCGGACGCCGACTTCCAGTCGGCGGCCGAGTGGCTGGACCGGACCAGGCGGGGGACGGACTGAGCCTGGACCGGACCAGGCGGGGGACGGCCGGAGCCCGGGCGAGGTGCATCCCGGCTTTGCGCTCCCGCGATCCCCTGTTACGTGGCTGTGGCCAAACCTCTGAGGTTCCCGTGAAGGCCCAACGGTAGGCTCACTAGCGACGTCTAGTGCATTTGCTCTACCCCGCGAGAAGGGCTGGAAAGGGAAGATCATGGAACGGCGCGGGCGGAGGCCCCGGCGCACCCGCTTCATCCGGGTGACCCTGGTCCTCGCGGCCACGGTTGCGGGCACCGGCCTGGTCGGCTTCGGTGGCTTGGCGGCCTGGCAGGGATACACAGAGAACGCCGGCAACACCGTCGCCGCCGGGACCGTGACCCATGGCAACGCTGTGGGCTCCGCGACCTGCACCTCGGTGACCTCGGCGACCCAGCTCAACCAGACCGGCAACGTCTGCGCGGCGATCATCAACGTCACCGGGGTCGACCCCGCATCCCCGGCCACCCTGGCCACGGGCGGGGTCACGATCACCAGCACCGGGACCCTGAAGAGCACCTTCACCATGCAGATGGCCGCCGCCCCGACGGGCAACCTCTGCGCCGACCTGTTGCTCACCGTGGTCGACTCGAGCAACGTGACCAACTACGCAGCCACCACTCTCACCACCGAGATGGGCTCCGTCAGCCTGAACGACAGCGCGGGGGCAAGCCTCTGGCCGGGCACCTCCCCGGGACCGGCGGGCAGCGACACCTACACCTTCACAGTCACCAAGGGGCCCAACTTCAACGCCGACGCCTCCGACGCCGGCCAGAGCTGCGGCTTCTCGATCCTCTTCACCCAGGTCGCCAGCTAGCTGTAGCGGCTGGTTTCAGCTGGTCGGTTCCGCCTCCGGGGTGCGGAGGACGACGGCCGCGACCACCAGGCCGATGCCCACGATCTCGAGAGGCTGCGGGACCTGGCGCAGCAGCACCAGTCCCATGATCGTGGCCGTGGCCGGCAGCAGGCTGAGCAGAAGCGCGAAGGCCCCACGGGAGAGGCGCCGGAGCAGCACCTGGTCGAGGGCGTAGGGGACGACGCTGGAGAGAAGGCCGGCGCCGACCGCGAGGAGCAGGACGGCGCCGTGGCCGGCGCTCTCCACCGCGGGAGCGGCGGCGAGCGGCGCGATCGCCACCGTCCCGACGGCCATCGCCGCCGCCAGGCCCGTCATGCCCAGACCGCGCCGGGCCACCTGGTGGGCCAGGACGATGTAGACCGCCCAGAACATTCCGGCGGCGAGGGCAAGGCCGACACCGAGCGCGCTGCCCGACACGCTGATCTTGCTCAGCATGGCCACGCCGGCCATGGCCACGAGCAGCGCAGCCAGGTTGCGCAGCCCCCGGACAGCGATCGCGGCCACCAGGATCGGGCCGATGAACTCGATGGCAACGGTCGTGCCCAGGGGGAGCCGCTCGATGGCGAGATAGAAGGTGAGGTTCATGGCGGCCAGCGCGATCCCGAACGCCACGACCAGCAGAAGTGCGTCCCGCTCCCGATGGCGCAGCTCCCGCCACGGCCGCCGCCAGGCACCGAGGACGAGCGCGCCGGTGAGCACCCGGATCCAGGCGACCCCGGCCGCCGGCATCGCTCCGAATGCGCGTACCGCAAGGGAGGCACCTGCGTACTGGGAGACCGCGTTCACGACGAAGAGGCCGATGAGGTGCGGGGCGGTGCCGCCGCGGGCCGTCGGGGAGGTGGGGTCAGGGACGCTGGCGGTGTCGTTCACAGGGACCGGACCGCGGGAGGCCTCCTCCCGGGCGGGGCAGGTGCCCGCCTGGTGAGCGAGGTGCCGGGGCGGCCCGTGAGACTACCGGGTTTCGAGCGAGGCCCGCAGCCGGATCTCAACCCCGGCCAGCGCCTTGGACACCGGGCAGCCCACCCTGGCCGCCTCCGCCGCCCCCTGGAAGGCTGCGTCCTCCATGCCCGGGACGCGCGCCCGGACCTCCAGATCGATGGAGGTGATGGCGGCGCCGTCGGCTCGGCCGGTCTCGAAGGCCACGCTGGCGGCGGCGCCGATCCGCTCCGCCGGATGCCCCAACTTGGCCAGCTCGCCGGAGAAGGCCATGCAGAAGCAGCTGGCATGGGCGGCGGCGATCAGCTCCTCCGGGCTGGTCGCTCCCAGCTCGCGCTGGGTCCGCCGGCTCCAGGAGATGGGCAGCTCGGGGAAGGCCCCACTGCCCGAGCGGACGGTCCCGCCGCCCCCGGTCAGGTCACCGGACCACGTCGCCTCGGCGGTGCTATGGGCAATCGGCATCGGTCAGCCTCCCTGTGACGGTCGCGGTTGCGCGCCAAGTGGCTGCGCCGGGGACGCAGACGCCGGCGCCAGCGCGTCTCGCGGACATCCGGCCGCAGGCACCCCGCGGACCCTGGCCGCCTCCGGTCAACGCTCTATGATGATAGTGTCAATGGGCGATGTTGCGACTGTGGACACTCAACTTTCCCGGCCGATTCCCGCACGGAGGCGACCCCTCGGGAGGGAGCCCGATGCCCAGGTGAGGGCGCACGCTCCCGGCTCGGCCGCGGGCGAGGACGGTACGTCTGCGGAAGCGCTCACGCTGGCCGTCGAGCGGACCCGGTCGGATCTGCTCGACATCGCCGTCCACGAGTTGCGCTCGCCGCTCACGGTGATCCAGGGTTACGCCTCGTTGCTCGACGGAGGCGATCTCGGAGAGCTCGGAGAGGCAGCGCTCAAAGCGGTGCGGGTGATCGCCGCCAAGGCTCACGAGGCTCAGGAGCTGGCCACCTCGCTGCTCACCGTGGCCCGTCTGGAGAGCAACGAGCTGCGCATCGATCGAGAGGCGATCGACCTTGCCGCCCTTCTTGACGCCGTTCGCGACCGGGTCAGCCCGCGCCTCGACCTGGGCGGCGGGACACTCAGCCTCGACTGCCCGGCCGGAGCGCGGGCTCTGGGGGACGCCGACCTGGTGGCCCGGATCATGGACAACCTTGTCAACAACGCGCTGATCTACTCCGACCCGCCAGCGACGGTGACGGTGACCGTTCGCCCCACCCCGGGTGCCGTCGGGATCCGGGTGGGCGACCGAGGACCGGGGGTTCCCGAGGGGGAGCGGGAGCGGATCTTCGAGCGATTCGTCCGGGGGGCGGGGGCGGGACGAGCCGCCGGGACCGGGCTGGGCCTCTACGTGAGCCGCGAGTGCGCCCAGCGGATGGGTGGCAAGCTGGCGCTGGAGAAGAGCAGTCCCGGAGAGGGCAGCACCTTCCTGCTCAGCCTCCCCGCCGTCTGACGCGCGCCTACGACAACCTCACCCTGGGGTCGAGGACGGCATAGACGGCATCGACCACGATATTGGCGACGACGATGAAGGCGGCGGCGACCAGCACGATCCCCTGGATGACCGGCAGATCCTCGCGGCCGATCGCGCTCACCACGTTCTCCCCCAGCCCCGGGAGGCCGAAGACGGTCTCGGTGATGATGGCACCGCCGAGGACAGTGGCCAGGTCGATGCCGAACTGGGTCACGATGGGAGTGATCGCGGCCCGGAGCGCGTGGCGGTAGATGATCCGCCGCTCCGAGAGCCCCTTGGCCCGGGCGGTGCGGATGTAGTCCTCCCCCAGCACCTCGAGGAGCGAGCTGCGCGAGAGCCGGGCGTAGGTGGCCGCGGTGATCAGGGCAAGGGTCAGCCAGGGGAGGATCAGGTCGCGGGCCCACTCCGCCGGATTGGTGAGGAACGGCGTGTAGTTGCCGGCGCCCGGGAAGATCGAGATGCCGTGGGTGGTGAGGACGTAGAAGAAGACGTAGAGGAGCAGCAGGCCGAGGATGAACGTGGGTGTGGAGAGCCCGGTGAGGACAAAGACGGTGGCGCTGCGGTCCCACACACTGCGGGGGCGACGAGCGGCGAGGATGCCGACGCTCAGCCCGAGGATGAGCCAGATGATGCCGGCGCCCACCGCCAGGGAGATGTCGACCTGGACCCACTGGCCGAGGAGCGTGGTCACCGGCTCGTGCAGCTTGTACGACTCCCCGAGGTTGCCCGAGAGCAGCCGGCCCAGGTAGCTGAGGTACTGCTGCCAGATCGGGTGGTTGAGGCCGAGCGCCGCCCGGATGCTCGCCACCTCGCTGAGCGTTGCCGACTTGCCGGCAAGCAGCCGTGCCGGGTCGGGGTTGGTCATGAAGAAGAGGACAAAGACGAGGCTCACGATCACCCAGAGGGTGACGATCCCCTGAACCACGCGTCGGATGACAAACCGGATCATCAGGCCTCCGTCCCGTCACTCAGGGGCTCAGTGCCGGCGCCCGCCGACGCGTCCGGCCCGGCGGCGGCCACCTTCTTGCGACGCATGGCGAAGAGGCGCTCGGTTCGGGGGTCGAGGGCGTCGCGCACGGAGTCCCCGAGCAGGTTGAAGCCGAGGGTGGTGATGAGCAGCGCGATCGACGGGAAGACCCAGAACCACCAGGCCCCGAATCCCGCCGACCCCTGGTCGTCGGCGAGCATGTTGCCCCAGGTCGGGGTCGGCGGCCCCACCCCGACGCCCAGATAGTCGAGGGTGGCCTCGAAGACGATGGCCACCGGGACGAGAAGGGTGCCCAGCACGATCACCGGTGCGATGAGGTTGGGGAGGATGTCGACGAACATGATCCGGAAGCTGCCCGCGCCGATGGAGCGAGCCGCCTCGACATACTCCTTCTCCTTCTGGGAGAGGGTCTGGCCGCGCACGATCCTGCCGATGGCGGCCCAGGAGAAGAAGGCGATCACGCCGATGGTGAGTGGAAGGCTCCCCCCGAAGACGGCGGCGAGCACGATCGCCGCCAGCACGTAGGGGAAGGAGAGAACGGCATCCATCAGCCGGGCCAGCAGGGCGTCGATCCAGCCGCCGTAGTAGCCGGAGACGAGCCCGAGGGCGGTGCCCCCGATGGTGGCGAGCAGGGTGGACAGGATGCCGACCAGCAGCGAGATGCGGGCCCCGTAGGCGACGCGCACCAGGATGTCGCGCCCGACATTGTCAGTGCCGAGCAGGAAGCCGGCCTGTCCCGGACCATACGGCTGACCGAAGGAGTCGGTCCCATTGACAAGGTCGGGGTTGTAGGGGCTGTGCCCGGTCATGGACGAGAGCACCGGAGCGATGAGGGCCAGCACCACCATCAGGAGGATCATGCCGGCCGCCAGCCAGGCCACTCGGTCGGAGCGGAGCCGGGCGAGAGCCAGACGCAACGGGCTGCGTCCCTCGATGCCCGCAATGGCGTCCAGCGCCTCAGCGGACTGCTCGTCCTCGGCTACGAGCGACGCGGAGTCGACCTCGAAGGGGGACAGGCTCACGCCCCACCCCCCTCGCTGATATCCGGTGAGGCCGCGGCGAACGCCGTCGCCGTCGCGCTGATCGGCGGCGCCGCGCCCACCAGCTGCTCCCCGGGGGCCACCGGGAAATGGCAGGCGGTCACATGCCCGGCCGGATCGCCTGCCTGAACCCGGAGGGGAGGCTCGTCAACGGAGCAGATGGGCTGCGCCTTCGGGCAGCGGGTATGGAAGCGGCAGCCGGAGGGCGGGTTGATCGGTGACGGGACGTCGCCGTAGAGGACGACCCGGTGCGACGAACGCGCCTTCTCGGGATCAGCCACCATCGAGGCCGAGAGCAATGCGGCGGTGTAGGGGTGGCGAGGGGAGCCGAAGAGCTCGGCGGTCTCGGCGAGCTCCACGATCTTGCCCAGGTACATGACCGCCACCCGGTCGCTGACGTGCTCCACCACGGCGAGATCGTGAGCGATGAAGACGTAGGTGAGGTTGAACTCCCCCTGCAGATCCTCGAGGAGGTTGATGATCTGGGCCTGGACGGAGACGTCCAGGGCGGAGACCGGCTCGTCGCAGACGATCAGGCTCGGCCGCAGCGCCAGGGCGCGGGCCACCCCGATGCGCTGCCGCTGCCCTCCGGAGAACTCGGAGGGGAAGCGGTTGTAGTGCTCTGGATTGAGGCCCACGACCTCCATCAGCTCCTGGACCCGCCGCTTGCGTTCGCCACCGTCGGCGATGCCATGGATGGCCAGGGGGTCGCCAATGATCGAGCCGACCCGGCGCCGGGGGTTGAGCGAGCCGAAGGGGTCCTGGAAGATCATCTGCATGCGGCGCCGGTACGTGCGCAGCTGTCTTGCCGAGAGCCGGCTGATGTCCGCCCCGTCGAAGATCACCTGCCCGGAGGTCAGCGGGTAGAGCCGGGTGATGCAGCGCGCCAGGGTGGACTTGCCGCAGCCGGTTTCGCCCACCAGGCCGAGGGTCTCGCCGCGGCGAACCTCCAGGCTCACCCCCTCGACGGCCTGCACGCTGCCGATCTGGCGTTTGAAGAAGATGCCGCGTTTGATGGGGAAGTGCTTGACCACGTTCTCCACCCGGAGCAGCGGATGGTCCTCCGCCGGTGCGGCCACGAGGGATGGCTCGTCGCTGGCCGGGTTCACGGGTGCGGCGGTGTCAGCCATGCGCGACGGCCCCTCCCGGGCGAGCCCCGGCGACGGCGGCGCGGAGCCGGGCGATGGCCGGACCACGCCGGCCCTCCACGTAACGCTGCCGTGCGACGTCGGCCGCCGCATCGACGCCCACGGCGTCGGGCGGGAGCCAGCAGGCGGAGAGGTGTCCCTCGCCGCCGCTCACGGGGACGAAGGGGGGTTGGTCGCGCACGCAAACGTCCATGGCGAAGGGGCAGCGTGGGTGGAAGGCGCAGCCGCTGGGGATGCGGATGAGGCTGGGTGGCTGGCCGACGATCGGCACCAGGCGGCCACCGCTCCCGGCCGCTCCCGGGATGGAGGCGAGCAGCCCCCGCGTGTAGGGGTGGTGAGGGCTGCGGAAGATGGTCCGGTAGTCCGCTCGTTCGGCACCGCGACCCGCGTACATCACCAGCACGGAATCCGCCACCGTGGCCACCAGGCCGAGGTCGTGAGTGATCACGATCATGGCCATCCCGAGCTCGCGCTGCATGCCGCCCAGCAGCTCCATGAGCTGGGCCTGGACGGTGGCGTCCAAGGCCGTGGTGGGCTCGTCGGCGATCAGCAGCTTGGGCCGCAGGGCCAGGGCCATGGCGATCATGGCGCGCTGGCGCATGCCCCCGGAGAGCTCGTGAGGGAACGCAGACACCCGCCGCTCCGGCTGAGGGATGCTCACCATCCGGAGCAGCTCCACCGCCTGCCTCATCGCCTCCGCGCGGCTGGTGCGGCGATGGGTCCGGATCGCCTCACAGATCTGCCATCCCACCCGGTAGTAGGGGTGGAGGCTGGAGAGCGGATCCTGGAAGATCATGGCGATCTCGGCTCCCCGGACTCGCCGGAGCTGGTCCTGGCGCAGCGCCAGCAGCTCCGTGCCCTCGAAGACGGCCGAGCCGCTGATGTCCGCCCCGGGGTTGAGGCCGAGCAGGCTCAGCGCACTCACGCTCTTGCCGGACCCGGTCTCGCCGACGATCCCCAGGGTCTGGCCCGCCTCGACATCGAAGGAGAGACCTCGAACCGCCCGCACCACCCCGTCGGAGGTGGGGAAGGAGACGGTCAGGTCACGGACGCTCAACAGGCTCATGGGGGTAGGTGAGCGGTTGCCTCTGGGCCAGGGTTGGTAAAGAGTTTCCGACAATACGCCGATCCGATCCGGTCACGCGGCGGGAACACGCCAGGAGGAGTCACCTCGGGCGGCCGGGCCGGCCGGCGGGCCGGCGACCTCCGCCGCAACCGCGGCGGAGGCGCCGACCCGAGTTCCGTATCGATGAGGGGCACGCTGGCCCCTCATCGAACGGAGAAGGTCAACTGAGCCAGATGTCAGCCAGGTTGTACTGGGCCGAGAAGGGGCAGTAGATGGCGTTGTGGACCGACGAAGCGTGCATCAGGTTGGTGAGCTGGCCCATGAAGGGGATGAAGGGGGCCTGCTCCATGACCGCCTTGTTGGCCGCCTGCCAGTCGGAGGTCGCAGCCGACAGAGTCGTCGCGGTCTCCGCGCTGGTGACCAGGCTGTCGACGTTCGCGTTGCTGAAGTCACCCCAGTTGGTGCCCGGGAAATCGCTGCTCCCGAAGAGGTCGGGGAGGATGGATCGGGCACTGGCAGCTCCGTACCAGTCAGGCACCCAGCCCGGCTCGGTGATGTCCCAGCCGGAGCTGGCCAGGGCGCTCGCCGTGGTCTGCAGGATGCCGGACGAGGTGTAGTAGCCCTGGGAGATGCCCTTGCCGTTGACGGTAACTCCGCAGGCTCCGAAGTCCTTCTGGACCTCCTCGAAGATGGCGGGGTGGTTGCCGTCAGTACGGTAGGCGTCAGTGATGGTGAACCCGTTCGCGTACCCGGCCGCCTTGAGCAGCGACTTGCACTTGCTGGCGTCACCCTCGTTGTTGGTGGTGGGGTACGGGTTGTAGCCCGCGATGTAACCCTCAGCGCCGGGGCCGAAGACCTGGTTCAGGGGCACGTTGAAGTTGGTGCCACCGTAGATCTTGGCCAGAGCCACCTTGTTGATCGCGTACTCGAGGGCCTGGCGGACCTTCACGTTCTGCAGCGGAGTGGCCGCCTGCAGGTTGAAGACCAGGTACGGGTTGGTGATCCCCGGGGAGGGGAAGCTGCCGAACAGGGCGTTGGAGTAGTTGGCCAGGCCGGCCAGCGAGTTGGCCGGGACGGTGGTGTTCCACTCCAGGTCGAGAGTGCCCGCCTGGATCTCCTGCTGGACCTCGTCCGCGGCAGCGTCGGAGCCGAGCGTCTCATCGATGCTGATCTTGGCGACGTAGCGGTGGCGGTTGGGGTCGAGGCTCCAGCTGGTGGCGGTGGTGTTGTTCCCCGTGGTGGCTCCCCAGTAGGGGTTGGGCACAAGCACGATCTTCTGCCCGGGAACGTAGCTCTGCACCTCGTAGGGGCCGTCAGACCAGATCGGGTTGCCCGCCGTGAGCGGCGTGTAGGTCAGCGAAACGGGGGGCGCGGCGGCCGCGAAGAACATCGACATGATGTTGGGGAAGTCGACCGCCGGGCTGGTCAGGTTGATGACCAGGGTCTGGCTGCCCTGGGTCGAGATGCCCGAGACCGGGTTGGCGGAGATGTAGGCCGCCCGCTGCGCCGGGGTGGCGGTGCCGGGCAGCGCCTCGAAGCCGCTGCAGAAGGTTGCGAAACCCGCNNGCGAAGTCCTGGGCTGTCACCGGCGTACCGTCGTCGGTGGCGGGTTGGCCGGTCGACGGGTCGGTGACCGCCCACCTCAGCCCCGAACGGAGCGTGAAGGTGTAGGTCTTGCCGCCGTTGGTGACGGTGTAGTTGCTGGCGGCGTCGTCGACCACCGAGGTCGCCGTGTTGAAGTTGCTGGAGGGCGGGTAGCCGACCAGGGTGCGGTCCATGGTCAGCAGCACGGAGTAGCCGATGGTGTCGTACTCGCCCTGCGGGTCCAGCATCCCGGAGACATCCGTGGAGCCGGCCAGGCTCAGCGTTCCCGTCGGCGTGGAGGGTGGCGTCCCGGTGGCGTTGACGTTGGCCTTGAGCCAGGAGACGCCCGACTCGTTAAAGGACGTGGGGTTGATGTTGGCAGCGTTGGTGCTGGTGGGACTGCTGGTGCTGGTGCTGCCGCAGGCGGCCGCGCCGATGGCGGCCAGCCCCACGACGATCCACAGCCGAGGAGGCAGGTGACCCCTCGAGTCCCGGCGACCTTTGCCGCTCCGCTCAGACGGTTCCACGGACATGACACCCTCCTTTAGGACAGCACCGGTATCTGAACCGGCGTGCCGGCTACCTTGCAGATGGCCCCGGGGACGCGGTCTGGGGGGCCCTGGTCGCGCTACGACGGCACATCCCCACGCCGTGTGCTCGAGAAAGCGGAACTGCGCGCGGCGAGCCGTCGCCCAACCGAAACCACGGCGCCCCGGTCGGTCAACCGCCGACCTTGGTGCCAACTGATGCGCCGTTCAATGTACGCCTCAACGTGGAGATCGGTATCACCCAATGGGGTGATACCCACGTCAGATCTGGTCACATGCGTCCAACAGCTCTCGTCCCACGTGGAAACGGCAAAACGGCCAAGCCCTGATCATGGGCCGGAGAGAACCTGACGGCTTTGGGCTGGGCATCCAACAGCCCGGGCGGTGGTTTGTGCTTTTCGCCCAATCCGTCCAGGCCGGGCCGGCGCGATCTTCAGACGCCGACCGGTTCCAGCGTCGCGGGCACCGGAGGCACGGGCTGGCCGGGCCGGAGCGCCGACAGGCCGCTGAGATGGAAGCGGCGCCGGGCGATCGAATAGGCGATGAAGCCCATCAGGGTCGCGAATCCCTTGTCGGCGATCCTCTGGAGGAGGGCGGCGGCGATCGCCGCCGCGGGGTCGACACCGGACAGGACCAGCAGCCCCACCACGCTCGCCTCGGCAGCGCCGATCCCGCCCGGGATCAGGCTGACCGCCCCGGCAACGTAGGACGCCGCCAGCACAAACGAGGTGACCGGCCAGCTCAAGTCGCCGCCCACGCCGTGGACGACCAGCCAGAAGAGGGTGACCGACACCCCCGCCCCAGCGAGGCTGAGCACCGACCAGCCCAGGGTGTCGGGCCGCTGGAGCAGCACGACCGTCTCCTGGCGGAGGTGGTCCACCTGACCGGTGAAGCGTCGCAGCACCGGGGTGCGCTCGACCAGGCGGTGGACGAAGTGAAAGCAGGGCGGGACCAGGAGCAGCACCATGACGAAGGCGATCCCGCAGAGAGCCACGATCAGCACAGGGAGGGCGCGGTGGATCGAGAGCACTCCGGGCACCGCGATGAGGATGAGGATGAGCATGAAGATCAGCTCCTGCACGGTGACGGTGGCGACCACCTCGCCGAACTCGACGTCCCCGGACGCCTCGCTGGCGAAGACCGCCCGGGTCAGCTCGCCGAGCGGGAGGAACGTCGTCGCCTGTCCGGCGATGTTGAGCAGGATGCTGTCGCCGACGCTGATGTGGGCCCCGATGTCGCGGAGGAGGAAGTACCAGCGCAACCCCTGGAGGATGTAGTAGGCCGCCGAGAGGGCCAGGATGGCCGGGATCAGCGGCAGCTCGAACCGGGCGAAGGCCCCTCCCAGCGCGAAGGGGTTGCAGGCCACGATGAGGGCCACGATCGCCGCCAGCCCGCACACGATGGGGATGAACTGCGTGGGCCGGAGCCGGCGCCGGGCCGGGGCGGATGGGCGTGGAGAAGCGGGAACTGGGCCTGCGGTGACCAAGCCGGAGCCGGCCTCGAGGTCGGCGGTGAGTGGAGTCCGCCGGCCTCGCCGCGACGGCGGGCTGGGACGGGGCACGCTCAGGCGGCCACCTCGCACGTGGCGGGGGCGGCTGAGGTGGAGGCGGAGGTGGAGGCGGAGGTCAGGACGGTGCGGGGAGAGGCGACCAGGCTGCCGAGATGGAGGCGCCGGTGGATGGCGACGTAGGCGAGCACACCGATGACGGACGGCACCCCGGTGAGCAGGAGCCGCTCCAGCAGCGCCACCGCAGCGGCCTGGCCGGCCGGGACCCCGAATCCGACCAGCACCCCGATCAGGCTGGCCTCATTGGCGCCGATCCCGCCGGGCAGGAAGCTGAGGGCACCGCCCACGTAGGCGACCGCCACGACCAGCAGGGCCACCCAGTAACCGCGCTCGATGTTCATGGCGCGGAGGAGGAGCTCGAGCGCCCCGGCGGCGAGGGCCACCCTGGCCAGGTCGATGATCCCGCTGGCCAGAGCCAGCGGACGGGTCAGCAGCACGACGCTCTCCCGGCGCAGGGTGTCCACCTGCTCGACACTCTCACGGAGCAGGGGGACGGTCCCGAGAAGCCTCCGGATCGGCCGGTAGACGCCCGGCACCACGAGGACGAGGAGGGTCGCGGCAATGCCTCCGAGCACGATCGCGGAGACGAGCCAGCCCCCGGGGATGCCCATGAGGGCCGGGGTGGCGGCGAGCACCAGCAACGAGGTGAAGGTCAGATCCTGGACCGTCACCGTGGCGGCCGTGGCGCCAAAGGGGACGCCCGTCGCCTGGGTCGCGAAGAGGGCACGAGTGAGATCGCCGAGGGGGATCACCGCCGTGACGGTCTGGCCGGCGAGGTTGATGAGCACCGACTCGTGGAGGTGCAGCCGCACTCCGGCCGCCCGCAGCAGGAAATGCCAGCGCACCCCCTGGAGGGCATAGAAGGCGACGGTCAGGAGCATCGCGGCTCCGACCAGACCGAGGTCGGTACCGTGCAGCGCCGCGAGCACGCGCGACGGTTGGATCACGAGCAGGAGGCCGGCAAGGCCGGCCAGCCCGACGATCAGGGGGAACAGACGGCGCCTCAGGTTCATGGCAGGGCCACCCGCGGGGAGAGCCGCTCCAGCCGGCGGGCCTGCTCGGCGAGCCGGCGCAGGCCCGCGGCCAGGGTCCTCTGCTCGGTCTCGGTCATGGCCTCGACCGCTCGCCGCAGCGGGCTGTCCCGGAGCACGCGGACCGCGCCGACGAACTGGCGCCCCTGCGGGGTCAGGTGGATCTCGACGCAGCGGCGGTCGTCGTGCCCTCGGTGGCGGCGGACCAGGCCCCGGTCCTCCAGACGGTCAAAGAGCCGGGTCGCCGAGGCGGCGGAGAGTCCGGCGGCCTCGGCAAGGTGCCCGGCGGTCTGGGGGCCGCCGTCCCGCAGGCTGCGCAGGACGGCGAGCTGGGCGAGGGTCAGCCTGGCCTCGCGCCACAGCTCGGTCTGGAACCCGTCGGCCAGCAGGCTGGCCCCCAGGTACGCTCCCAGAACCTCGCGAACCTGAGGGCTCAGACCTCCCTCAGCCTCGATCATTGTCACGAGGTCAATGGTACACATCGGGTCAGAAAAGCTCACGACCCCCTCAGGCGGGCCCGATGGCCCGCATAATCGGATGCCTTCCGACCCTGACGCGGCAGGCATCCGGCGCGGCACCGTAACAATTCCGGGCTCATCCGCCGGGCGCTCTTGCCCGCTGCAGGCGCGGATAGTTACCATCAGAGAACTTTCGGGGGGCGTGGAGGAGAAGCATGTCCGTGATTGCCGACGCCCAGTTCTCCACCGCGGACGCCATCGCGGAGGGTGAGCCGGTCGCCTTCGAACCCGACCAAGCCCAACCTGCGCTGCCTCTCTCACTGAGCCGCCATCTCCCGCTGGTCGAGGACGCTCTGCGCTGGGCGCTGCCCGCCACCAGCTCTCCACTCGGGAAGATGTGCGCGTACCACCTCGGTTGGGTCTCCCCCGACGGGACACCGACCGGAGGCGGCGGGGGGAAGCTGTTCCGGGCGGCGCTCACGCTCTGGGCCTGCGAGGCGTGCGGCGGTGAGGTCGACTGGGCGGTCCCGGCCGCGGCGGCCGTGGAGTTGGTCCATAACTTCACCCTGGTCCACGACGACATCCAGGACGGCGACGCCACCCGGCGGCACCGGCCGACGGTGTGGGCGATCTGGGGTGAGGCGCAGGGGATCAATGCCGGCGACGGCCTCTTCGCCACCGCCTACATGGCGCTGCTGGCCCCCGGCCCTCGCTCCGACCGGCGGATGCGTGCCGCTCGCGGTCTCAGCCAGGCGGTGCTCGAGGTCATCGAGGGGCAGAGCCTCGACCTCGCCCTGGAGGGCCGGCCGGACACCCCGCGCGCGACCTACGTCCGGCTGATCACGGCCAAGACGGGGGCTTTGCTCGGTGCATGCATGGAGATGGGGGCCATCCTTGCGGGCGCCTCGCCGCGGACGGTGACCAAGCTCCGCAACGCCGGCCGCCTGCTCGGTGAGACCTTCCAGATCCGGGACGATTGGCTGGGGAGCTTCGGCGACCCCGATCGGACGGGTAAGGGGCGGACCTCCGACCTGGCCCGGCGCAAGCTGACCTACCCGGTGGTGAGCGCCTTCTCCCGGGCTTCGCACGCGGAGCAGCGCCGGCTCTGCCAGCTCTACGCCGACCCCGAGGCGGAGGACGGCGAGGACCAGATCCGCGAGATCCTGAGCTCGCTCGGCGAGCCCGCCGCCACGGCGGTGGCGGCCACCCAGACGGTGAACGCGTCGATGTCCGCGGTCGCCAGCTCCGGGTTGGAGGCGCGGTGGGTAGATGACTTCGCGGCGATCGCACGTTTCGTCGCCCACCGGACCGGGTGACGGGAGCCCTCCCGTGACCACCGCCAGAGGCAGCCCCCGCCGGCGTGGGCCCAGCTTCGGCAACGCAGTCCTGGGCGCCGGCTGGCCATGACCCCTGGCAGCGCCTCCCCTCTCCCCTCCGATCAGGCGGATCTGCCCGACATCGTCGACCGGAAGGCGGAGCACATCCGGATCAACCTCGATGAGGACGTGGCCGCCAAGGGTGTGACCACGGGCTTCGAGCGCTACCGTTTCGTCCACCGCGCCCTCCCCGAGATCGACCTCGAGTCGGTCAGCCTGGAGACGTCCTTCCTGGGGCGCCGGCTGGATGCCCCTCTCCTCTTCTCGTGCATGACCGGGGGCACACCGCGCGCCCGTCAGATCAACCGAACCCTGGCGGCGGCGGCGCAGCGCCATCGGGTGGCGATGGGCCTCGGCTCCTGCCGGGTGCTGCTGGAGCATCCCGAGGTGCTCGCGACCTTCGCGGTCCGCGACCTCTGTCCCAACGTCCCCCTGCTCGCCAACCTGGGCGCCGTCCAGCTCAATATGGGGGTGGGGCCGGCCGCCTGCCGCCGGATCGTCGACCTGCTCGAGGCCGACGCCCTGGTGCTGCACCTCAACCCGCTCCAGGAGGCGCTCCAGCCCGAGGGCGACACCCGCTTCGCCGGGCTCCTCGGCAGGATCGAGGCGCTCTGCGCCTCCCTCGAGGTGCCGGTCGTCGTCAAGGAGGTCGGCTGGGGGATCGCCCCCGACCTGGTGGCCGCCCTCTTCGACGCCGGCGTCGCCGCGGTCGACATCGCCGGGGCCGGGGGAACATCGTGGAGCGAGGTGGAGCGGCACCGGATCGCCGACCCGGTGCGGGCGCGCGTGGCGGCCGCCTTCGCCGACTGGGGGCTGCCCACCGCCGACACGATCCGGCTGGCCCGGGAGGTTGCTCCCCGGGGGACCCTGATCGCGAGCGGCGGGATTCGGAGCGGGGTCGACGTGGCGATGGCGATCGCCCTCGGCGCCGACCTGGCAGCCAGCGCCGGCTCGATGTTGCGGGCCGCGGACGAGGGGGAGGAGACGCTCGACGCGGCGGTCGACGAGATCACCGACACCCTGCGCATCGCGATGTTCTGCGCGGGGGCCCGTGACGTGGGCGGCCTCTTCCGCGACGCCAGCCTCGTGGAGAGGCGCGGCGGGGTGGCGGGCCCGGGAGCGGTGCTCACCGGAGCGCCTCTGGCGCGCAGGCCCGTGCCGCGCCAGGCGGATGTCACCGGAGGCACCCCGTGAGCGCCGAGATTCGGGACGGCTCTGCATCGCTCAGCCGGCGCGAGGCCGACGCCCTCTGCCTGCGGATGGCCCGGCGCCACTACGAGAACTTCTCGGTGGCCTCGCTGATCGTGCCCCGCCCCCTCCGGCTCCACCTGGCTCGGATCTACGCGTACTGCCGGACCACCGACGATCTCGGCGACGAGTGTGGCGGCGACGCGCTCTGGCGGCTCCAGCGCTGGCAGTCCGAGGTCGAGGCCATGTTCCAGGGTCACCCACCGGTCCACCCGGTGCTGGTCGCCCTCGCCGGCACGGTCCGCCGCTTCGAGATACCACCCGAGCCATTCCTCGACCTGATCGCCGCCAACGTGCAGGACCAGCGGGTCAGCGCCTACGCCACCTGGGAGGAGGTGCGCGACTACTGCATGCTCTCGGCCGCCCCGGTGGGCCGGATGGTGCTCCGCCTCTTCGAGGTGGCGGACCCACGCGCGGTACCGCTCTCCGACGACGTCTGCATCGGGCTGCAACTCGCCAACTTCGCCCAGGACGTCGCCGTCGACCGGGCCAAGGGACGCACCTATCTGATCCAATCCGAGCTGGACCGTCTCGGCCTGCCCGGTGCGGTGGAGGCCATGTGCGAGCACGCCCTCAAGCTGCTCCAATCCGGCCGTGAGTTGGAGCAGCTCCCCATGCCGGGACGGCTCCGCCTCCAGCTCAGCCTCTACCGGCGAGGCGGCGAGGCGATCATCGCGGCGATCCAGAGGGAGGGATTCCGGACCGATCGGAGCCGGCCGCAAGTCGCGACGGCGACCAAGCTCGGCCTGGTGGCCGGCGCCGTCTCGGAGGGTGTCCGCGGGCGGGGCGACGGCTCCCTGGCCGCCGCCGAGCGCTACTGCCAGCGGATGGCCCGCCGGGAGGCCGGCAACTTCTACTGGGGGTTCATCGCCCTGCCCCACACCCAGCGGATCTCCATCTACGCGCTCTACGACTTCGCGCGGCAGATCGACGACGCGACCGACGGGCCCGGGGCGACCGACGCCGGGGTCTGGCTCGACGTGAGCTCCGGGCGCCACGGCTCGGAGCGCCCTCCCGCCGATGGAAATGCCCGCGCCCAGCTCGAGCTGCAACGGCGGCGGCTGCGCCGGGCACTGGCGGGCGACCCCGCCGGCGACCCGGTGATGCAGGTTCTCGCCCGGGCGGTCCAGCGCCACAGCATCCCCGCGTCGGAGCTGGAGGAGCTGGTGAGCGGGGTCGAGATGGATCTCCACCAGAATCGCTATGCCACCTGGGAGGAGCTGCGCGGCTACTGCCAGCTGGTGGCCGGGGTGGTCGGCCGGATGTGCGTGCGCATCTTCGGCTTCGACGGCGACGACGCCCTGGAGCGTGCCGACTCCCTGGGCGCGGCCCTCCAGCTCATCAACATCCTCCGGGACGTCCGGGAGGACGCCTCGCTGGGGAGGGTGTACCTCCCCCAGGACGAGCTGGCCCGGTTCGGCGTCTCCGAGACATCGCTTCTCGCCGGCCGGCCCGACGGCGCCTGGACCTCGCTGGTCGAGTTCGAGGCGGCCCGCGCGCGCCGCCTCTACGCCTCCGGGATCCAGGTCTGCGAGCACATCCCGGGACCCGCCCGTGCCTGCGTCCGCACCATGGCCGGGATCTACAGCGGCATCCTCGACCGCATCGAGGCGGAGCCCGAGCTGCCGCTGCGGCAGCGGGTGCGGCTCTCCTCCGCGGAGAAGGCGCAGGTGATGCTGCGCTCCTGGATGTCCTCGACCGCGGCGGGGCTGGGGCGATGACCACGAGCACCACGAAGACGGGGAGTGCGGCCCCCGTCCGCCACGTCGCGGTGGTCGGAGCGGGGCTCGCCGGCCTCGCCGCCGCGCTCTCCCTGAAGGGCGAGGGCTGGAGGGTGACCCTGGTGGAGCGCAGTCGCCTGCTGGGCGGCAAGGCCACCTCCTTCCAGCTCGGTGACGTCGAGATGGACAGTGGCCAGCACGCGATCCTCGGCTGCTACTCGAGCTTCCTGGAGTTCGTCGAGGAGCTGGGGATGCGGGGTGACCTCCGCATCCAGGAGCGCTTCGACGTGCTGGTGCTCACCGAGACCGGCCGCGCCCGGCTCCGCGCCCTCCGCCTGCCCGCGCCACTGCATCTGGCCCTGCCCTTCCTGCGCTTCCGCGCCCTCGGTATCCGGTCACGGCTGCAGGTGGCGCGTGCCCTGCTCGCCGCCAAGCGCCCTCGCAGCGGGGAGGAGGGGGAGACCTTCGCCGCCTGGCTCCACCGGCACGGTCAGGGGCAGCAGTCGCGGCGGGTCTTTTGGGAGCCGTTCCTGGTCCCCGCCCTCAACGCCCCATTTGACCGAGTGAGCGCCGCCGCCGGCCTGATGGTGGTCCGGACCGCCCTGCTCGGCAACCGCGATGCCGCCCGGATCGGCTACGCGACGGTGCCGCTTGCCCGCTTCGCCGAGCGGGCGGCGGAGCGGTGCGACGAGGTGCTCCTGCGCACCCCGGTGACCGGGCTCCATGTCGAGGGTGGCGAGCTCCGCGGGCTGCTCACGGGCGGTGCGGAGATCGGCGTGGACGCCACCGTCCTCGCCGTCCCGCCTGAGCGGCTCCTCCGGATGGCCGGCGTCGAGACGCTGGGGGTCCCCGACCTGGAGAAGTTCACCACCCAGCCGATCGTCGACGTGCATCTCTGGTATGACGCGCCGCACGCACTCGACGACCTGGATTTCGCCGCCATGACCGGTTCGCCGGTGCAGTGGATCTTCGCCAAGGGACCGGGGTACCTCTGTTGCAGCCTGAGCAGCGCCGACGACCTGGTCTCCCAGCCCGAGGAGCGCCTGGTCGCCCTCGCCGACTCCGAGCTCCGCTCCCGGTTGCCAGAGCTGAGCCAGGCCACCCTCCTCCGTGGCGTCGCCGTCCGCGACCCGGAGGCCACCTTCGTCCCCGCCCCCGGACTGCGGCGGCCCGGGCCGGCGACCGCCCTGGCCAACACGGTCCTGGCCGGATGCTGGACCGACACCGGCTGGCCGGCAACCATGGAGGGGGCCGTGAGGAGCGGGCGTGCGGCCGCCCGGACGCTGGTGGCGACCCTACGGAAGCAGGAACGCGCGGCCGGCCGGGCCCCGGCCCCGCCCGGATCACGCAGGTCGAGAGCGGGGGTGGGTCATGAGTGAGTCGGCCCTGCGCGACGCGGTGGATTGGCTCCTGGAGCGCCAGAACGCGGCGGGCTGGTGGACGGCGGAGATGGAGACCAACGTCACGATGACCGCCGAGCACCTGCTCCTCCTCCGCTTCCTCGGGCTCGACCACGCCGACATCGCGGAGGGGGCCAAGGAGCACATCCTCGGCAAGCAGCGCGCCGACGGCAGCTGGCCCCTCTACCACGACGGCCCCGGCGACCTGAGCACGACGATCGAGGCCTACGTCGCGCTCCGCCTCCTCGGTTTCGACGCCTCCTCCGCCCCGCTCGCGCGCGCCCGCCACTTCATCCTCGACCAGGGCGGTCTCGCCGAGGCACGTGTCTTCACCAAGCTCTGGCTGGCCCTGTTCGGCGAGTACCCGTGGGACGGGGTGCCGTCGATGCCGCCCGAATTGATCCATCTGCCGTCTCGCGTCCCGCTCAACCTCTACGACTTCGCCTGCTGGGCCCGCGGGACCATCGCACCACTGCTCATCGTGCTGAGCCGCAAACCGGTGCGACCGCTGGGGTTCAGCGTCCGGGAGCTGGTGGCGGCGGGCAGCGAGCAGCGCCTGCACCGGGTGCCCGGCGCCGGCGTCTTCTTGTGGGTGGATCGGCTGCAGAAGCTGTACGAGCGGCTCCCCCGGCAACCGGGCCGGGAGCGTGCGCGGCGCAACCTCACCGCGTGGATCACCGATCACCAGGAGGCCGACGGGAGTTGGGGCGGGATTCAGCCGCCCTGGGTCTACTCGCTGATCGCTCTCCACCTCGAGGGGATGGACGCCGACCACCCGGTGATGCGCAAGGGGCTGCGCGGCCTGCGCGAGCGCTTCGCCGTCACCGACTCAGAGGGTTGGCGGCTGCAGGCCTGCATGTCCCCGGTGTGGGACACCGCCTGGGCGGTCCTTTCGCTCCGCGCCTGCGGCCTTCCGCGCGGCCATCCGGCCATCCGCTCCGCGATCGAATGGATCATCGGTGAGCAGATCGCGACCGGCGGCGACTGGCAGGTGAAGGTGCCCCGCCGGGAGAGCGGAGGGTGGGCCTTCGAGTTCGACAACGACACCTACCCCGACGTCGACGACACCGCCATCGTGGTGCTCGCCCTCCTGGAGGGCGGCGAGGGGCGGCGCGCGCGGGCGGCGGCCGAGAAGGGCGCGCGCTGGGTGGAGGCGATGCGCTCGCGCAACGGGGCGTGGGGATCCTTCGACAAGGACAACACGCGGCGACTCGTCTACCGCATCCCCTTCGCGGACTTCGGGGCGATGCTCGACCCCCCCAGCGAGGACGTCACCGCCCACGTCCTGGAGATGCTCGCCGGTCTCGGAAGGGGACCCGGTGACCCATTGGTCCGCGAGGGGCTCCGCTACCTCGCGCACGAGCAGCGTGCCACGGGCTCGTGGTACGGCCGCTGGGGTGTGAACCACGTCTACGGCACCTGGTGCGTGCTCTCCGCGCTCTCACCGCTCGGCTGCGAGCGCTCCGCCCGCGCCCACCGGGCCGTGGACTGGCTGCTCCGGGTGCAGAACCAGGACGGCGGCTGGGGGGAGAGCTGCCATTCCTACGAGGACGAGAGCTTCGCCGGGGTCGGGGTCAGCACGGCCTCGCAGACGGCCTGGGCGGTGATGTCCCTGCAGCACACCGGCCACGGTGGGCATCCGGCCTGCCGGCGGGGCCTCGACTTCCTCCGGGAGCGGCAGCGGGGAGGCACCTGGCCGGAGCCCGAGTACACCGGGACGGGATTCCCCGGCGACTTCTACCTCAACTACGGGATGTACCGGCACCTCTTCCCCACCATGGCCCTGGGGATGGGCCGGGGCCTCGAACCGGCCTCGCAGGTGGGCGGTGCCCTCGTCGGACGGCGGTCGACGGTGGAACGGCGGCCGGCCGCGGCGGACAGGAAGCGCGTGACGGCGGACGGAATGACAACAGACGTTCCCGTGATAGCGGGGAGGGCGGTGACCGGACCGCCCTCCGAGAGCCCCGCACCCGACCGGACAAGGGAGGACTGAGAGATGGCCATACCTCTCCGCCAGACCGTCAAGGTGGGCAGCTACGTGGCGAAGCAACGGATGCGCAAGAACGAGAAATACGCACTGGTGCTACAGCTCGAGCCCCTCTACCAGTGCAACCTCGCCTGCGCCGGCTGCGGCAAGATCCAGCACCCCGACGACATCCTGGCTCGCAGGCTCACCGTCGAGCAGGCGGTTGCCGCGGCCGAGGAGTGCGGGGCACCCATGGTCTCCATCGCCGGTGGTGAGCCACTCGTGCACAAGGAGATCCACAAGATCGTCGAGGCGCTGGTGGAGCGCAAGCGATTCGTCTACCTCTGCACCAACGCTCTCCTGCTGGAGAAGAAGCTCGACCTCTTCACCCCCTCCCCCTACTTCTCCTTCTCCATCCACCTCGACGGGCTCCGCGAGCGCCACGACGCGTCGGTGAGCCGCCGCGGCACCTTCGACAAGGCGGTGGCGGCCGCCCGCGAGGCCAAACGGCGCGGCTTCCGGGTCACCACCAACACCACCTTCTTCGACATGGACAGTGCCAAGTCCATCCGCGAGGTGCTCGACTTCCTGAACGACGACCTCCAGGTCGACGTCATGCAGATCTCGCCGGGCTACGCCTACGAGAAGGCACCCGACCAGGACCACTGGCTGCAGGTGGAGAAGACGCACCAGGTCTTCCGCGACGCCTTCGCCGACGGCCGCCGCAAAAGGTGGCGGCTCAACCACTCGCCGCTCTTCCTCGACTTCCTGGAGGGGAAGGTCGACTTCCAATGCACCGCATGGGGGATCCCCTGCTACTCGGTCTTCGGCTGGCAGCGTCCCTGCTACCTGATGGCGGACGGCTACGTCTCGTCCTACAAGGAGCTGATCGAGACCACCGACTGGGACAGCTACGGGCGCGGCCGCGACCCGCGGTGTGCAAACTGCATGGCCCATTGCGGCTACGAGCCGACCGCGGTGGCGGCGACGTCAGCGTCGCTCCGAGAGGGATTGCGCGCCGCCGGGGACATCCTGCGCGGGCAGGTCGCCAGCATCAGCTGGCGGGGCCACGTCGGTTCCGGGCCCCACCATCCCGAGGGGACGGGGACGGCGAGCGAGGAGCGTCAGATCGCGTGACCGACGCCAAGCAGTGAGACAGCGCGTACGCTCGTCGCGAAATGGCCCCGGCGGGGCACATCGTCGCTGAGGGGTTTCGAAGATGGCTGACGAAGTCTTCCTGACCGGTGCCACGGGGTTCGTGGGCGGGCACGTGCTCGACTCGCTGCTCGAGTCGGGTTACGCGGTGCGGGCGCTGGTGCGAGGCTCGCCATCGCGGCTGCGGCACCGACCCGGCCTCACCGTGGTGAGCGGGGACGTGCGCGACGGCGGCGCGCTGGTGCCCTCGATCCGGGGCTGCCGGCTGCTCGTGCACGTCGCGGCGGGGTATTCCTTCGCGCCGCGGGACCGGCGGGAGCTGGAGCAGGTCAACGTGGCCGGTACGCGCAGCCTGCTCGAGGCGGCGCGGCTCGCCGGGGTGGAGAAGGCGGTCGTGACCTCGAGCTCCGCCGCCGTGGGGCCGCTGCGCGGTGGCAGGCTCGCGACCGAGAACGACTGGGCCGAAGTCCACGCCGGCCCTGGGTATCACTCCTCCAAGGTGCGCCAGGAGCGCGCCGCCCTGCGCGCCAATCTCCCGGTGGTGACGGTACTGCCGACCGCGCCCATCGGCCCGCGCGACGCGCGTCCGACACCGACCGGTCAGATGGTCATCGACGTGATGCGCAACCGCATCCCCGCGTATCTCGGCGGGGGAATGAATCTGGTGGCCGTCGAGGACGTCGGGCGGGCGCACGTGCTCGCCCTGGAGCACGGCCGTCCCGGGGAGCGCTACCTGGTGGGAGGCACGAACCTGAGCCTCGGGGAGGTGCTGGACCTCTTTGCGCGCCATGCCGGCACCCGGCCGCCCGCGTGGCGGATGCCCTACCCGGTGGCGTTCGCCGCCGGGGTCGTGGACGAGGCCCGCTGCCGGCTCTGGCCCCACGCGCAACCGCGCGTGCCCCTGGAGGGGGTGCGGATGGGGCGGCTGCGCATGCTGGTCCGCATCGACAAGGCGAAGGAGGAGCTGGGTTACCGACCGACCTCGGTGGAGGACGCCGCCGGCCGGGCGGTTGCGTGGTACCGCGACCACGGCTACGCCTGACCAGGGGGTGCCCAGGACGCCCCTCTCTGACTCTTCTGGCCAGGACGTGGTGGTGCTGGCTGCGATGAGGATCGAGTGGCGGGCGATCCGCCGGGCTCTCTCGCCCACCGCGAGCCCGGCGCAGGTGGTGCGCTGCGGGATCCGCCTGAAGGGATGGGTGCCACCGCCACCGCCCCGGCCGGCGTTCATCACCTGCGGGCTGGCCGGCGGGCTGCGCTCCGACCTGCCGCCCGGCACCGTCGTGGTGGCCGACAGGGTGGCGATGGAGGACGGTGAGCCGGTGGCCTGCGATCCGGGGTGGGTGGCGGCGCTGGTCGCCGGGGCCCGCGCCTGCGGCCACGAGCCGGTTGTCGGCCCGATCCTCACGACACGCCGGCTGGTGGTGGGCAACGCCCGTGAGGCCTGGGCCGGAAAGGGCTTCGTGGCGGCGGAGATGGAGACCGCACTGCTCATCCCCACCGGTGCACCGCTCGCCAGCCTGCGGGTGATCCTCGACGCCCCCGCGGCGGAGATGTCCGAGCACTGGACCACGCCGGGGCGCGCCGCCATCGACCCGCGGCGCTGGCGCGAGGCGATGTGGCTGGCAGTGCGGGCTCCGCGGTACACACGGCTGGCGGCCCGCTGCCTGGCCGCGGGACTGGCGCCTAACTAAGCGGGTGTTGAAGAACCCCCGTCGGTGACCCTGGGGGCGCCGACCACCCTCGCGACCACCCCGTCCAACGAGACGTCGACGCCCAGGTAGAGGCGCAGCGCCGCCTGGAGCAGGGAGGTGACGCTGGGCAGGCCCGCGTACGCGGAGAGGCTCATCAGCGCCTCCCGTTGCCGGTGCAGCGCCTCCTGGGTCAGGCGCATGCCGCGGGGCGTCGAGTGGATGCGGACCACCCGCCGGTCGGGCGTGGACCTCACAGTTCTGATGAGGCAGCGCTCGCCCATGTCGCGCACCAGGGTCGAGGCACGGGCGTCGGGGCACTGGAGCAGATCGGCCAGATCGCCTTGGACCAGCCCGTCCGGCCCGGCGGCACCGACCTCCAAGAGCAGGTGGTAGGAGAGCGCGCTGAGGTCGTACTCGGCGAGCGAATGTGCCATCAGCACCTGGGCGTGCCGGAAGCCGCGACGGAGAGCCGCCGCCAGCCGCATTTCCTCGATGCGCCGGTCCGCGGCGCCCTGACCCACCTCATGAGCGGCGCTCATCATGGGCCTACTCTAGCGCGCGAGTCGCACGGGTTTTAGGGCTCATCCCGCCGATAGCTCGACCTGGCACGCCACCCCGACGGGGACCGTGAGAGAGAGGCGGGACGAGGATGGATCCCAGCTCCACTGCGCTCCGCAGCTGTCGCTCACCTGAGGGCTTCCCAACGTGTAGTCCGACCAGGCGACCTCGGCCGCGGCCGGGTTGTGACCGGCGGCGACGGTGACGAGCAGCCGTCCGTTCGCCGGACCGGCGGCGTACCCGCTCGGGGCGGCGGCGAGGTAGGGCTGGGCCAGTTCACGGAGCAGGGTCGTGTTGAGGCTCTTGCCGTCTGGAGAGCGCACGCTCCAGGTCCCGGCCGCCCTCCACTGCCACCACGCCCAGCCGGAGTTGTGGGCGGCGAAGGCGTCCAGGGCGTCGGCGATCCACTGGCTCGAATAGGGATCGTCGGTGTTGATGCCGAACTCGCCGACCCACATCGCCGCCGGGACCTGGCTCGCCTCCCTGGCCAGCTCGTCGACATGGGTGTCCAGGCTCTGCGAATCACCGGTGAAGGAGGGAGGGAAGAGGACGCCGGTGTAGACGTGCGGCGCGTACACGAGGTCGGGTGCGGAGATGGGGACGACGCTGGTCGGGAGGTCACCGAGGGAATCGTTGTCGAGCAGGAAGAGATGGTTGGGATCGACGTCCCCGATGGCTGTGATGGCGCGCGCGTAGAAGGGAAAGAGATCGTCCTTGTCGAAGCGGAGCGGCGGCAGCGGGAACGCGTGTGGCTCATTGATGATGTCGTAGCCGGCGACCCCGCTGTCGTCGCGGAAGCGCGCGGCTACGAATTGCCAGGTGCGCAGGTACTGCGTCTGCCAGTCGGAGGACAGCCAGAAGTAGGCCGTCGAGGCGGTGATCGCGGGCGAGAGCAGGCGCGTCACCGACGGCATCGGGCCCCACTGGATGTCGGGCGCCAGGGGGAGCGTTGCCCATGCCGGTGCCCCCGAGCCTCCGTACGCCGGGCTCCAGCCCAGGAAGTGCATGTCGAGCACGACGTAGATGTGGTGCGCGTTGAGCAGGGCGACCGCGCTCGCGATCCGATCCAGGTAGACGGTGCTGAAATGGCCGCGCTCCGGCTCGAGCAGCGACCAGGCGATCGGCAGCCGCACCACGTCAAAGCCGGATTCCTCCATGAGCGAGGCGTCGGTGGAGTCCAGCGGCGCGGGGTCCATGGTCTCCTCGAGGAGCGCGTCATCGTCGAATCCGTGGAGGAGGACGGTGCGACCCCATTGGTCGACCATCCGGGTGCCGCTCGTGGACAGCCACGGGAGACCCGGCTGCGCCGCCGGCCGGGAGCCGGCAGCGGGCACGACCGCGGTCAGCGCCGGCACGGGAAGCACCAACCAGGTCACCGCGGCGATCACCACGAGCAGTGCGAGCAGACGCAGTCGAGGAGCTCCACCCCGCTCCACCTCGCGGGCCGCCCGGCGCCGCCTCCACGCAGAGGACGACCGCTGCGGGCGCGTGAGCCGCGCACTCCGACCGCTGCCGCTCATCCGCTCGGTTCCCGCCCCCAGGGGCCGTCCAGCGGCCCGCCTCGCCGTCGCGGCGGTGCCACCTCCCGCTCCTTCAGCGCGATGCGAGGACGTCCCATCAGCTGCTCAGTCCGCGCATTCCTGGGCATGCCCCGGCGCAGCGATGCTACTCGGTCGGTCCGGCCAGGCACGGGGGTGATGGGTCCGACCCCGCGGCCGGTGGGGACCCTGGAGGGCCGTTCATGGAGGGCCGGGCCCCCGGCGGCGAGGCAGGCCGCCCGCCGCCGGGAGCAGAGAAAGAGTCGCACCACCCTTGCAGAAGGAAGCTGATTGTACCACAATGCAACACCATGGCCACGGTGCTCCGCCGCTTGGGGACAGTCTCGACCGTCCAGGCCCTCGAGGAGGACCTGGAGCGCCGCACGCTGGACGGCGAGTTCCAGCCAGGTGAGCATCTGCGCGAGGTCGAGCTGGCCCGGCAATACGACGTCGGCCGCAACACGCTGCGGGCGGCCTTCGACGGGCTGGCCCGGCGGGGGCTGCTGGTCAAGTCCCGCAACCGCGGCGTCTTTGTCCGGGTGCTCACCTCGCGGGACCTGGTCGAGGTCTACGAACTGAGATCGGCGATCGAGATCCAGGCGGGTCGCAGCCTGGCAGCCCGGCGCTCGGTCCCCGAGGAGGCGCAACGCGCGCTGGCGGCGCAGCGGCGGCTGACCGGCGATTCCGCCCGGCGCGACCTGGTGGAGGCCGACCTCGCCTTTCACCGGGCCATCGTGGATGGCGCCGGCAACAGCCGGCTCTCCGCCGTGCATCGCGACATCGCCGCGGAGATCCGGCTCTCCCTCGCCCAGCTCATGGAGACCGACTACGCGACGGTCGAGGACCTGACGGCCGAGCATGCGAACGTGCTCCGGGCGGTCTTGTCCGGAGAGGAGGGCACCGCCGAGGCGCTCATCCGCCGGCATTTGGAGGTGGCCACCGCGTGGCTGGTCGGCCACGGCACTCCCCCGGGCGAGGAGCCGACCCGACCAGAGAGCTGACCGGAGTTGCCGCCCCCGCTCGCGATGGGGTGTGGGGCGGGCCCGCGACGCGCCGGCGCCTGCTAGCCCTCCCGATGGGGTCTGGTCCCTACGCCGCCCGGCGAATGGCCGCGATGGAGCGCGTGGCCCTCTCCCCCAGGGCGGCGATCGCACGGACGGCCAGAGGCCGCTCGGTCAGTTCCACGGCCTGGTCGCCGCGGCAGACGGGGCAGACGCCCTCACTGAGGCCGAAACCGTCGCGCCCCTGGATGACCGAGCCACAGGCACGGCATGTGCGCCCGGAGCTGACGGCCCAGGGAGCCCCATGGGGCTCACCGAAGATGTTCGTAGTCATGGTGTCTCTTCCTTCCCGTAGTTGTTGCTATGTAGGATTGTAGCACAAGACGCTCGGGCCTTTCAACCCGTCCCCTGGCGGGCCTTTGTGCCCTGCCCGCGCCAAAGGCGCTGCCCGAGCCGCAGCGGCGCCGAGAGCGACCGTCACGGCCGGCGCTGGCGGTCACCGCAACGTGACGGGCGGACCCGCCTCCCGGGACGATTCGCCACCCGCAGACGGGTAACGTTGCCGGCTGTGACAGAGGTGGAAGACCCCGGCGTTCCCAGGATCGCCCGGACGCTCAACGGCTGGATGGGGACGAGCACCGGCCCGGCGTTCGTCCCCCGGCTGCACCGCTGGCTGTACCAGCGCACCGGCGGGCGGCTGGGTCACGGGATCATCGGCGTGCCCGCCCTGCTCCTCCACAGCAACGGGCGCCGCAGCGGCCTCCGCCGCACCGCCGCGCTCGTCTACGGGCGTGACGGCAGCGCCTACGTGGTGGCCGCGTCCAACTACGGCGGCGATCACGACCCGGTCTGGCTCGGCAACATCCGGGCGGATGCCCGGGTGCAACTGCAGATCGCCCGCCGGCACCTGGAGGCGGAGGCGCGGATCGTCCTGCCGGGCGATGCCGACTACCCGCGCGTGCTGGCGGTGATGAACGCGGTCAACCGCAACCGCTACGACCTCTACCGGGCCAGGACCGCGCGGCCGATTCCCTTGGTCGTGATGCGTGAGACAGAAGCCGAGGAGGTCAGCGTCTCCGCGCCGGCTGGGGAGCGTTGACGTAGCCATCAGCCCCACCCCACCCCACCCCGGGAGGGGAAGCGGGCGACCCGTGCAACCCCGGATCGTGGTCGCCTGACGCCTCTGACACGGTGCTGACGACAGCCCCTAGCGAGAGGGCACTCGCTCGCGTCACACTTCCGCGCAAGCAGGGAGGACAGAAGGTTGGAGGCCCTCTCCGCGCGCGTCGTCAGCACCCGGTAGTACGCGTCAAACATCTCATTGGGGAGGCTCAGCCAGTGTCCATCAAACGCGCCGCATCCGTCGCAACGGTGAACCGGTCATGACCGCGGCAACTGAGCCGCTGGAGGCCTCGGAAGGGTACGAGGCGTTCCAACTGGAGCAGCGCGGCATCGACCTGATCCCGGAGTCCGACCGGAAGATGCGTCCGATGGGACTCTTCTGGCTCTGGTCGGGAGCCGTGTGGAACGTCGAGTTCCTCTTCTACGGCGTCCTCATCTGTACCTTCGGACTCTCCTTTCCGCAGGCGGTCCTGGCCATCCTGATCGGCAACCTCGCCTACATGTTCCTCGGCTTCGCCAGCCTGCCGGGGCCGCTGGCCGGGACCACCGCCTTCATGGTCAGCCGGGCCCCCTTTGGACGCAACGGCAACCGGCTCCCCTCCGTCTTCAACTGGATCACCCAGGTCGGCTTCGAGATCCTCGGCCTGGTCCTGGTGGTCTTCGTCGTCGACGCGATCCTCAACAAGGCCGGCGTCGCCAGCGTGAGCAACGCCGTCCAGGTGCTCATCATCATCCTCGCCGTGGTGGTGCAGTTCGTGATGCCCTTCCTGGGTCACGCCACCATCAAGACGGTGCTGCGCTACCTCTCCTACGTCTTCATCGTCGTCTTCATCGTGATGGCCATCCTCGTCCTTCCCCACGTCCACTGGGCGAGCCTCCAGACCGGCACGACGTGGTGGCTCTGGACGACCGCCGTGGTGCTCATCGTCTCCACCGGCGGGCTCGGCTGGACCGAGAACGCGGCCGACTACTCGCGGTACCTGCCCAAGGACACCAGCAAGGCCAAGGTCTTCTGGTCGGCCAGCCTGGGCGCCGCCATCCCCTCCGTCCTCCTCGAGCTGCTCGGGGTGTGCGCCTACATGGTCACCACGCACGTGGCGTCGGGGCACGAACTGGTGGGTATCCCGTCGGCGTTCACGGCGTATGCGGACTGGTTCTTCTGGCCCTTCATGATCATCGCCATCCTCCAGCTCTTCGCCATCAACACCATCGACATGTATTCGTCGGGAGTGACCCTGCAGGCCATCGGCATCCCGATGACGCGCTGGGGCTGCATCCTCATCGACACCGTGGTGAGCGGCGTGGTGACCGGCCTGGTCGTCTTCAAGGGCAACCTCTACACCGACCTCTCCGGCTTCCTCGACTACATCCTGGTCTGGCTGGGCGCGTGGTTCGCCATCCTCATAGTCGACTACTTCCTGCGCAGAGGGAAGTACGACGGCGCGAGCCTTGCACAGAAGATCGGCGGGCTCTACTGGCGCAGCGGCGGCATCAACTGGAAGGCGATCATCGCCCTGGTCGTGGGCATGTTCGCGGCCCTGATGTGGACCGACGCCCTCTACTACACCCCGTCGTACCAAGGCCCGATCTCCAACGCCACCGGGGGCGGTGACCTCAGCTGGCTCTTCGGCATGGTCGTGGCCGGGGTCATCTACTGGGTCCTCTCCTTCCGCAGCGTCCCCAAGGAGGTCTCGGAGGCCGAGGCTGTCGGCGCAGCGGGAGCGGCAAAGGTCACAAGCTGACTCGAAAGGACTGAGCCCGGCCCGCAGAGCGCGGGCCGACCCAGAAGGGCCGGAGGTTCCCCACGGCGGAGGATCTCCGGCCCCTTTCTATCTCCGGGAGGTCGGGTCGGCGTCCGCATCCGCCGGAGCACCAAGAGGCTCCCGCCCATGAAGCTCGCCGCGAGGATCAGTGCCAGTCGGAGCCGGATGTGGACGTCGTCAACCCGCAGTGCTTTAGGCGTCAAGCCCAATCGTCCTGAAAGTAGTCAGGCAATGACCCGNNCCCGCATAACACTGGAAACCTTCACCACCACTCGAAAGTGGTTCCATGCGGGCACGCAGGGGCCGCGAGACTGCATGCTTCGCAGATGGCCGACCAGCCTGACCCGCCACCGCCGAGCCCCGAGGCAGAGGCCGAGCGCCGCCTCCGGCGCAACGTGCGGCTGGTCGGTACCCTGCTGGGAGAGACCCTCGCGGAGCAGGAGGGTGAGCCGCTCCTCGTCCTCGAGGAGGAGGTGCGGGCAAAGACCAAGCAGCTCCGCGATCGCCACGACGAGATGGTCAGCCAGGCGCTCGACCGCCAGCTGGGCGAGATCGATGTCGGCACCGCCACCCGGCTGATCCGGGCCTTCTCCCTGTACTTCCAACTCGTCAACGTGGCGGAGCTGGAGCATCGGGTCCAGGTGATCCGGAGCATTCAGGCCGTCCCGGCGGGAGGGCCGGCGTCCCCGGGAACCTTCCACGCCCTCTTCACCCGTGCCGCCCACGTCGAAGGCGGCCGGGAGCGGCTGCTCGCCGCGCTCGCCGAGCTGGACGTCGTGCCGGTGGTCACCGCCCACCCCACCGAGGCGGTGCGCCGCTCGGTGCTCGACCACGTCAACGGGGTGGCCATGGCCCTGGACGCCCTCGACGGGCCCCCTCCCGGCTCGCCGCGCCATGCCACCCTGGTCGCCTCGATGCGCCGCGACATGGAGCTGCTCTGGCAGACCGAGGAGCTGCGCACCGTGCGCCCGACCGTCCTCGACGAGGCCCGCGACATCCGCTTCCACCTCGATCTCCTGATGGACGTCATCCCCGCCGTCCACGCCGAGCTGGACCGCCGCTGGGTCGAGGTCTTCGGAGGGGCTCCCCCACCCTTCCACCCCTTCCTCCACCTCGGCTCCTGGGTCGGCGGCGACCAGGACGGCAACCCCCACGCCCGGGCACGGACGCTCCGCGACGCTCTGCGGGCTCAGAAGCAGATGGTGCTGGCTCGCTACCGCGACTCGGTGCATGCGATCTCCGTCCAGTTCAGCCAGTCCACCCGCTGGACGGGCGCCGACCCGCTGCTGGCCGCGTCCATCGCCGACGACGAGGCCCGGATGCCCGAGGCGGCTCACGACCTCGGCGACCGCAACCAGACCGAGCCGTACCGGCGCAAGCTGACCCTGATCCGCCACCGGCTGGAGACATCGCTGGCTCAGCTCCAGGGCGTCAGGGCCGCCGAGCGCCCCTACGCCACCGCCCGGGAGCTGCTCGACGACCTCGATCTCGTCGACGCCGCCCTCCGCCGGCAACGCGGAGCGCTCTTCGCCAACGGCCAGCTGCTGGAGCTCCGGCGCCAGGTCGCCGCCTTCGACTTCTACGGCTTCGCGATCGACGTCCGGCTGCACGCTGCGCGGCTGCGCGAGGTCGCCTCCACGATCCTGCGCCAGTGCGGTCAGCTGGACGGCAGCCTGGACGACCTCGACGAGGAGTCGGCGGTCGGGCTGCTGGCGCGCGCGATGCAGCAACGCGGGCCGCACATCGGCACCTTGACCCTCAGCGCGGACGACCGCGACCTCCTGGACACCCTGGTGGAGATGGGCCGCGCCCAGCGCTCGATCTCCCCCCACGCGACCGAGAACGTGGTGATCTCGATGACCCATTCCTCCGTCGAGGTGATGGCGGGGCTCTGGCTCGCGTCCCTGGTCGGCCTCGTCTCCTGGTCCTTCGGCGGCGTGCACACCAGCCGATTCGACCTCGTGCCCCTGATGGAGACGATCTCCGGCCTCCGTTCCGCACCCGGATTGCTGCGCCGCCTGCTCGCCCAACCCGAGTACGCCCAGCAGGTCCGGGCCCGCGGCAACATCCAGGAGGTGATGCTCGGCTACAGCGACAGCAGCAAGGACGGCGGCTATCTGGCCGCCCAGTGGTCGCTGTATATCGCCCACCGCCAGCTCGCCCGCGTCTGCGACGAAGCGGGCGTGCGCCTGCGCCTCTTCCACGGCCGGGGCGGCACGGTGTCGCGCGGCGGCGGCCCCACCCACGAGGCCCTGCTCTCCCAACCACCGGGCGCGGTGCGCGGGCGAGTCCGGCTGACCGAGCAGGGGGAGATCCTCCACTACCGCTACTCGCGCGAGGAGGTGGCCCAGAACCACCTGGAGCTGGTCGCCGCGGCGGTGTGGGAGGCGAGCTCGCTGCAGGCCCCGCTCCCCCCCGACCAGGAGGCGGTCTGGGAGACGGCGATGGCTGGCATCGCGGCCGACAGCTACCGGCGCTACCGGGCCTTCGTGTACACGGATGAATTCGAGCGCTTCTTCACCCAGGTCACCCCGATCGGCGAGCTGGGCCAGCTCAACATCGGCTCCCGCCCGGTGAGCCGAGGGGAGTCGACGCGGATCGCCGATCTGCGCGCGATCCCGTGGGTCTTCGCGTGGAACCAGACCAGACTGATGCTGCCCACGTGGTACGGGGTGGGCGGGTCGCTGGTGGCGTTTGCCGAGGACCTCCCCATTCCCGCCGCAGATGACCGCGACGCGCCGCCTCCCAGCGAGGTCGACGCCCCGCTGCCCGAGGCGGGCACGGCGCGCTGGAAGCTGCTCCACCAGATGTACCGGCGGTGGCCGTTCTTTCGCGCGCTGATCGGCAACCTCGAGATGACCCTGGCCAAGACCGACATGGGGGTGGCGAGCCGCTACTTTGAGCTGGTCCGGGACCCCGGGCTGCGCGAGCGGATGTGGTTGGACGTGACCGCGGAGCACGCTCGGACGCTCCAGGCGGTGCTCCACATCACCGGCAAGCGCACCCTGCTGGCCGACCAGCCGCTCCTTCAGGAGACGCTCCGGCTCCGCGACCCCTACATCGACCCCCTCTCCGTCCTGCAGGCGCAGATGCTGGCCCGCTACCGGGCCCTCAACGAGGCCGACCCGCAGCGAGCGGCGCTCCTGGAGGCGATCCTTCGCAGCGTCAACGGGATCGCGGCCGGGTTGCAGAACACCGGCTGACGAGTAGGCTTTCCTGGCAATGGCGAGAAGGGAAGAGAGCATCTGGGGCCACGACGGGCACCGGTTCTCCAGCTCGCTCTCCCTTCCCGAGAGCGGAACGGGCCCGGGGCTGGTCGTGGTCCAGGAGATATTCGGCCTCACCCCATATGTGAAGGGTGTGTGCGACCGCCTGGCAGGTCTCGGCTACGTCGCGCTGGCGCCCGACCTCTACTCGCGGCTGGAACCCGACCTGGTGCTCGACGAGCACCTCCCCGACAGCCTGCCGCGCGCCTTCCAGGCGATGCAGCGGCTGGACGTGCCCCAGGCCGTGGATGACGCGACCGTGACACTGGAGCACCTGCGGGCCGTCCCCGAGGTGCAGGGGCATCGGGTCGGCATCATCGGATTCTGCCTGGGGGGCGGCATCGCCTACATGGTGGCGGCAGCCTCGGACCCGGCGGTCGCGGTCTGCTACTACGGGTCAGCCATCCCCGGTGCCCTCGACCTCGCCCCCCTGGTGACCTGCCCCATCCTCTTTCACTTCGGCGAGGACGACACGTTTATCAGCACCGCGCAGCGCCGGGCGGTGGCGCATGAGTTCGCCGGCCGCCGGCACGTGGAGCTGCACCTCCACCCCCACGCGGGCCATGCCTTTGACAACCACGACTCGGCGATGTTCTCCCGGCCCCAGGCGGCGGCCCAGGCCTGGGAGCAGACCAAGGCCTTCCTGGAGTACCACCTGCCCCCCAGGGGCTGAGCGCGGGCGCCGAGACATCGATGACCTGATGGGCGCGCTCCCCCGTCGGTGGCCGATCGACCTCGAAGACGGCGATCAATCGTCCGGCTGATCGACCCTTGGAGTTCTGGGGAGCGGCGACGTTCCAGCAGGAAGTCCCCTCAGAGCAATGAATACGGGCCCGATCCGCGAGCCCTCCCCTCAATTGTCCGACTGCTGTCCGTCTGCTCTCCGTACGCTCCTCCTGTCCCCGAGCCGCCTGTCAGTTGTTCTCGGGTAGGAGGCCGCGGAGCGGGACATCAAGCGCAGTGGAGGTCGAGTGCACTGCAATGGCTGTCAGCAGGACCAGCGGTGACCTGGGTACACTGCCGATCGCATCACCTGCGTCTTGGGAAGGAAGGACTGTGGGCATCCGTTTCCTGTGCCTGCGTATAACTTCGACACCGTTCCGTTTAGCTCGTTCGCGCCGATGGCTCGCGACCATGACCTTGCTCGCGAGCCTGGCAGCCGGCTGTGGCGGAGGCCAGGCAACAGTCAGCCCGCCGGCCGCGCCGCCTAAGACCTCCACCGCCGCGCACGCCAACGGGACGACGCCCAGCCCCAGCGCGAGTGCGACTCCCACCTCTTACTGCGATGCGCAGGACGCCACGATCCCGGGCGCCGCGGCCTTCCTGGCCGGCACGGGGGCACACCCGACCGACCTGACGGCCGTCGAGGAGGCCTGGCTCGATATGGATGCCACGATGGTGCCAGCGTGCTCGGAGATCGTGCCTGATCCCCCAGCGGTAACGACGCAGAACCTCACCAACGGGGAGTTGGGCAACGCCGACT
>PLOF01000057.1 GCA_003142035.1 Candidatus Dormiibacterota bacterium | reverse complement strand
CTAGAGCACGATGTGCGAAGCAAGCGCTCTATCATCGCGCCACTCGCCGGCCAGGGGTCGCATCGGTGATCTGGAGCAGCTCTCAGGCGCGCGGTAGCGGTCTGAGAAGGTCCAGGAACGCGGCCGGCGAGAGCACAGGCGGCACCACCGTCCGCAGGCTGGTGAGGTCCTTGTCGCCGGAAACGAGGTGGTCGACGTTGGCGGCCCGGGCCACGGCGACCAGGTAGTCGTCGCCGGGATCACGGGTGACCCCCTCGGCGACCACCGGGTTCTCCACGGTGATGGCACCCCGGCGGATGACGTCGACGAACTCGTCGACCTCGTCCGGTGTCACCAGATCACGAAACTTCGGGCGGCGAAGGACGCCTTCCAGCTCCTCGATCAGATGGGGGCAGGCCACCAACTCGAACTCGCCGCTGAGCCAGAGGAGGTAGAGGCGAGCCGGCGTGCCGCGGGGGGAGAGGAGGGCGGAAATGAGCACGCCGGGGTCGAGGACGACCCGGAGAGCCCTAGCCGGCGGTGCCGCCACCGGCCTCCCGACGCATCGCTCGGAGCTCACCGTAGGCGAGCGCTGCCGCTCCTTCGTCCGTGAGCTGGCTTCGCTCCCAGACCCGTTCGACCGCGGCTAGACCAAGGAAACTGCGCAGCGCAGCGTTCACGATCTCGTACTCGTGCTGACCCGTGCGGGCTGCGAACACCCTCGAGGCGCGCAAGACGTCCTCATCGAGATAAACGGTGGTCTTGCGTCGAGCCATCGCCATGAGCCCATTCTGACGGCTTCACGGCTATACGTCAATACGGCTGGGCACCGTCGAGCGAGCAAAGGCCGCGGTCAGGACGGCGGGGAGGGGGGCGAGAGGCGGGGACTCAGCGCTTTCCAGCTGCGGCCCCCGTCGTCTGTCTCCACAAGGTAGCTGGCGCCTTCGCCGAACTGGTTGGGAGCGGTGGAAGCCCACCCCGTCCCAACGGTGAGGAAGTCGAGGTCCACCCCGACGTAGGGGAAGGCGGACAGCATCGACCAGGTGCTTCCCCCGTCGCCGGTGACATAGAGGTCGGGAGCGGCGGCGGTGGTGCCGTGGGAAGAGAACATGGACAGCCAGCCGTGGTGCGAGTCCACGAAGTCGCAGCTGAACGCCGGCCCCGAACCGGAGTAGCGGAGCGACCACGTCTGCCCGCCGTCGGTGGTGGCGAAAAGTCCCACGCTGACGGGCGACTCCCCCGGATCCTCGGTGAGCAAGGTGCCGTCCTCCGCCGAGGTGAAGGTGGGAGGGGAGGACTTCTCCCCCCAGGGGCTTCCCGGGATGGGCGCGAGCGGCTGGTACGTCCAGCTGAGCCCTCCGTCGTGGCTGACGTAAAGGGGTGGCGGGCCGCTCGAGCAGGTCCCGGTCAGCCAGCCGGTGGTGGCGCTGATGAAGGCTGCGGTGAGCTGGACGCAGCCGACCGGGGGCGGTCCCGTCTGCCGAGCGTCCGCCGGGCCCGTCGTGCCGACGACGGCGATCTGGCTCCAGCGGGCGCCGCCATCCACGGTGTCGTAGAGCGCGGTGCCGGTGACCCCGGGGTCGTCCTGGAGCTGGGAGAACCAGCCATGGAGAGGATCCACGAAGTCGAGCGCCCCGACGAGCCCGGGGGAGAAGCCGAGCACCGCGAAGCTTCCCGCGGGGCTCCAGGTGGCGCCCCCGTCGCTGGTCGACCACGACTGGATCGTGGTCTGCCCGTTGGCGTTGACAGGGACGGTCAGCGCCTGCGCCGTCTCGGCGTCGACGTACGAAACGGCGATGACCGTCTCCGGCGTGAGCGGTGAGGCAACGCTCCAGCGCAGCACCCCCTGGGTGGTATGGAGGACCGCCGCGTCGTCGATGCGCTGAGCCCACCCGGTGGTGCGGCTGAACATGCGCAGATTTCCGATGGCGTCGGCGGGGGTTTGGGCCGGGATGGGGGCGGATGCCCTCGTCACGGGTGTGGGTGCAGCCGGCGGCTGCCCGTGGAGGGCGAGGGCACTCCAGGCTCCGGACACCGCCAGCACGAGTGCCAGACCGATGGCCAGGGGCAGCCGCGATCTGCGTTTGACCGGGGTTTCGACGCCCGAGGAGACGGCTGCCGACGGTGCCGCGCCGGGCGGGCTCCAGCCCCCGCTCGGGAAGCCCGTCCGGCCGCTCCGCTCTCGCCTCAGCCGCCGGACCGGATGCAGCGCGTCATCAGGGCGAGGCGCCTGATCACTCTCCATCTCACCAGACTAGCTGATGGGTTCTCATCCCGCTGCGGGAGTTCACGCTGATGAGCGCCGCTCCGGCATTGCAGCCGCAGTACTCGCGGATCGCAAACCGCGTGGGCACCAGGTGGAGGCCGGTCGCGGGCCCATGCCCCGCGATGATGTCGAGGAGTGTCGTGCCAGCAATGCGCCCCGCCCCTTCACAACGGCGAAGGTGATCGTCGGTGACAATCCCGCGAGAGAGTCCGAAGCCTTCAGCTGGGCGAAGGTCGAGGAGCTTGTTCGGCGGTGGGCCGACGAAGTCAAGCGCGACGTCGACACGCCCGACCTCTGGGCCGACCTTGAACGTGACGGGGAGATCCTCACCGGGGCTCGCTTCGTTGATGTCGACAACACGCCATTCACATTGGATGAGCAAGCTGAGATAGCCGTGCGGCTCCGAGAGATTATCGAGTTCGCGAAGACACCTACGCGCTGTCCAGTGCGCAGGTGGTGGAGTTTGAGGCGAAGTTCGACGCCGCCAAAACAGCCGCTGGTCGCATCGGCCGGAAAGATTGGTTGCTTCTGTTCTTCGGCGTCATGTTTACCGTGATCGTCGGGAGTCTTCTGCCCCCAGAGGCGGTAGCGGGCGAAGCTGGGTCGCCAGTGCTCCTCGAGGATGGTCCGCTGGATTCGCTCCACGCAGCCCTTGGTCTGGGACCGACCGGCGCGGATAAAGCGCTGCTGCGCGCCGGTGGCCTGGACTGACCGGCGGAACTCCTGGGAGCGAAACTCCGAGCCAGTTTTCATGAACGTTCACACCAGGGCCTTACGGCGAAGGAGGCTCTGACAGCTCTGCCCACCCATCGAGCGGCAGAGCCGGCGCTGATTCATATGCAGGCGCGGAGCCGACCCGCCCGCCCAGTAACGCGAGCGACAGGTTGGCGGCGGACGATATACCACGCGTCCTCGGACGCTGGACAGAGCAGGGTCGCGGAGGCGGCCGCCAGGACGGAGGACGGCAGTGGCGGCGGCTCCGAAGGGACGATGTCGCGCGGCGGCGAGCCGTCTCCCCCCCTTCCCGCTCCGCGGCCGTGTCTGGCTGATCGGGCCCCTCGCCCTGTACTCCGTTCTCCGCATCCCCTCGTTCCTCGAGCCCCACTGGTACACGGACGAGGCCGGCTACGTCACGACGACTCGTGCGCTCCTCGAGGGCAAGGTCCTCTACTCCCAGATCTGGACCAACAAGCCGCCCCTTCAGATCTGGACGGTCGCCGCCGTCATCCGCTTCCTCGGAACCAGCGAAGCGGCCCTCCACACCCTCACCTTCCTGACCGGCGTGCTCACCCTGCTGGCCATCGCCTACGCCGGGGACCGCCTCCTCGGCCGCCGGCGCGCCGTGGTCGCCCTGGTCCTCGCCGCGGTCATGCTCGGCACCCCCCTGCTCGACGCCGAGCTGATCCTCCCCGAGAGCCTGCTCATCGCCCCCATGGCATGGGCGGGGGCGCTCTTACTCACCCGGGTCGCCGCCCCGGACACCCGCCGATGGCCGCTCTGGCCGGTCGCGGTGGGCGCGCTGGCGGCGGTGGGGATTGCCTACCAGCAGACGGCGCTTGCCGATGCCTGCGCCTTCGGCCTGATCCTGGCGACTGCGGGTCGGGCCAGCTGGCGCCGGGTCGCGGTGTACGTCGCCACCGTTGCCTGCCTCACCGTGGCCTGGCTGATCCCCGCCATCGTCAGCGCGGGAGGGGGGAAGGTCGCCTACGCCCTGGTCGGATACTGGGTCCCGTGCATCCAGGCGCAGGTACTGGGTGCCGGTCATTGGAGCCTGCCGATCCCGATCCCGATCAGCGCCGTCTTTGCGCTCGTCGTGCTGGCCGTGGTCGTGTCCGGGGCCTGGCTGCGCCGCCGGGACCGCGAGATCTGCTGGGCTCTCTGGGTCTGGGCCGCAGTGGCCCTCCTCGTGCCGGCAGTGGCCGGGGAGCCCTATCCCCATTACCTGCTGCCCTCGCTGGTCCCGACCGCACTGGCCGTCAGCAGCCTTGGCGTGAGCCTGCGGCTGCCGGCCGGAGCCCCGAGCTCGCGGCGCCTCGCCGACGCCGGTCTCATCGCCGCCGCCGGCCTCGCCCTGGTGGGAGCCGCCCCGACCGGCCTGGACTGGTCCCCGGTCTTGGCGGTTGGCAATCACAACCTCGCCACCTACTACGCCGGTGCCTTCGCGACGCTGACCCGCGGGCAGTCACTCACGTCCTATCAGGATCAGTTCGACTACCGGGTCTCCGAGGACCGTGCGGTGGCGGTGTGGGTCAAGGCTCACGGGCTGGACGGCAGCTCGGCGGTGGTCTGGTCGGCGGACGCCTGGCTCTATGAGCTAAACGATCTCCAGCTGCTCCTACCGACGCCACCCATCTACAACGACGAGGTCCTCCTCGGCAACGACGGGCCGGTGGCTCAGAAGGTCGCCGACCTCGATCCGGAGATTGTCATCACCGAGGGCTCGGCCAGGCGGGCCGACCCGGAGATCAACTCGGTTCTGAACGACGCCTATCAGGAGGTCGACGAGTCGGGCTCGGAGATCGTCTGGCTGCGCGATGACATGGTCGCCTCTGTTATGGACCCCTCCGGAATCGGCTGACTGTCTTGCGCGAGCCTCGCGCCCCGAGGCCGACCCCGAAGCGCTATCCGGACTGGTGGCTATCCAGGATGAGATCCCAACCCGACCGGTGGCCGAGCCAGCCGTGTCCATAAGTCCCTCGGTGATCGCTCAAAGATCATCTGCCGTCAGGGCGGTGGCGGCTCGCCTTCCGGCTCCACGCGGCCACCACGGAGCACGCACCGATGATGCGCCGAGCACCGCCAGTTCCCGTGCTCGTTGAGCAATGAAAGCTTCATGAACGTTAACACCAGGACCTGACGACGAAGGAGGCTCTGACCACTCTGCCCGTCCATCGAGCGGGCCCGCGCCGGCGCGATTCATATGCAGGCCGGGAGCCGACCTGCCCGCCCGGTAACGTGGGCGAAAGGTTAGCTGCGGACGATATCGCGATCCGACAGCAGGGTGGTCCACAGGAGCACAGGCTTGTACTTTCGTTATCTCGGACGCGAACTCCGGCGCCGCGCGCGCTCCGCCGCCCTGGTGGCCATCGGCCTCGCACTCGGGGTGGGCCTCGTCGTCACCGTCACGTCGTACGCCTCTGGCATCAAGGACGCCCAGGGCCAGGTGCTCTCCTCTCTCTATGGAGTGGGCACCGACCTCACCGTCACCAAGCCGGCGACCGCCGGAACTGGGGGCGGGTTCCGCTTCAGCGGCACTCCGCCGAGCAGCGCCCAGGCGGGACAGAGCTTCGCCCAGGACAACCTGACCTCTGCTGGTGGCCTGACCACCATCGCCGCCAGCGACGTGAGCTCGATCTCGAACCTCAAGGGCGTCGCCGGCGCGACCGGCGCGCTGGCGCTCAACTCCGTCCACATCACCGGGACCTTCAGCGGCTTCGGCCCGGGAGCCAGCGCCACCCCGACGCCCACGCCCACGCCCACGGCGACAGCCTCGGCCAGCCCCAGCTCCTCCGGCAGCGGGTTCGGAATCTCCACCTTCAGCGTGGATGGGATCGACCCCAGCGAGCCGGGCCTGGGCCTGCTCAGCGGGCCCAACATCTCCTCGGGGGCGTCGGTGGTCAGCCAATGGTTCACCGACGTCCAGTCGGGGGGTAGCTCGGACCAGACCCTCGCCCTGGTGAGCAGCGCGTACGCCAAGCAGAACTCGCTCAAGGCCGGTTCCACCATCACCATCTCCAGCAGCAGCTCCAGCACCACCTTCACGGTGCTCGGGGTGATCTCGGTCACCGAAACCGACGGGGCGGACATCTACATTCCCCTGAGCGAGGCCCAGTCGCTGACCGGCGACACCAATGACGTCAACACCATCTACGTCACCGCCGACACAGCCAACGACATCTCGGCGGTGCAGACCGAGATCCAGAAGGCGCTTCCGTCGGTCACTGTGACGAGCGCCTCGAATGAGGCCAGCAACATCTCGGGCTCGCTCAGCACCGCCTCCAACCTGGCCAACTCGTTGGGGCTCGGGCTCTCCATCGCCGTGCTGCTGGCCGCCTTCGTCCTGGCGGTGCTGCTCACCATCGCCTCAGTCACCCGCCGGGTGCGGGAGTTCGGGACCCTGAAGGCGATCGGCTGGCACAGCCGCCGGATCGTCGGCCAGGTGATGGGTGAGACGCTGGTCCAGGGCATCGTGGGCGGGGCGGTCGGCATCGGGCTCGGCGTGCTCGGGGCCTTCGTGGTCACCAAGATCTCGGGGCCACTGACGGCCACGGTCGGGGCGACCGGGCTGGGCAGCTCGGCTCCCTCGGGCGTCAGCGGCGGGGGCGGTTTCCCAGGCGGTGGCGGCGGCGGCTTCTTCGGAGGCTCCTCTCCCGGGGCATTCTCGAGCGCTCCTGCCGGATTCGCGCGCACCTTCGCCACGGGCAACCACACCGTGACCCTGCATCCGACCGCTCCGCTCAGCCTCGAGGTGATCGTCGTGGCGGTTGGTCTGGCCATCGTGGGGGCGATCATCGCCGGAGCCATCGGCGGCTGGCGGGCCGCCCGCCTGCAGCCCGCCGTCGCCCTCCGGCGCACCGAATAGGGTGGGCGGCGACGTGCCGAGTAGTCCGCTGACCCTGATCACACCCGTGACACCTTCGGCCCTGGCCGCAGCGCCGGCCCCCGCCATGCCTCCGGCTCCAACCGGAGCCCAGGATGCCCCCTACGTGGAGACCCGTCATGTATGAACTCAAGAAGCTCTCTCGGGTTTACCCCAAGGGAAGAGGCAAGGTCGCCGCCCTGAACGGTGTGGACCTCGACATCCCGGACGGCGAGTTCATGACCGTCCAGGGGCTGACTGGGCATGGCAAGACCACCTTCCTGCTCATGCTCGGGGCCCTGGACAAGCCGACCTCCGGGAAGATCATCTTCGACGGCAAGGACCTGGGGGCGATGCCCGAGTCCCAGCTCGTCGACGTGCGCGCCCAGAACTTCGGCTTCATCTTCCAGAACTACAACCTGCTGCCCACCCTCACCGCCGAGGAGAACGTCGAGGCGGCCCTGGTACCGCTCGGCATCCCGACCGCGGAGCGGCGCTCCCGCTCGGTGGCCGCCCTCACCGAGGTGGGGCTGGGCGACCGTGTCGGCCACTTCCCGTCGGAGATGTCGGGTGGCGAGCAGCAGCGGGTCGCCATCGCCCGAGCGCTCGTCAAGGAACCAAAGGTGATCCTCGCCGACGAGCCGACCGGCAATCTCGACGAGGTGACCAGCCTGGAGATCGTCGGGCTGATGGAGAAACTCTGGAAGCAGCGCGGCATGACCCTCGTCTTGGTCACCCACGACACCAAGGTGGCGCGCCGGGCTCCGCGCACCGCGGTCATCACCAAGGGCAAGCTCACCATGCGGGATAACCGAGCCCCCAACGTCACCGGCGCGGGCCCGACCATGGCGGCCAGGCCGAGCGTCTGACCCCGCCGCGCTGAGCCACCACCGACCCGATACTGCAGGCCAGGGCTGGCCCGGAACGACGCTGGATCAGCGAGGTCAGTCACCTCTCCGGCCGCTCGCGAACGATCCTCGGCTGGTCATCACTGCCTTTGGTCGGCGCCGAGGGCCTGGCTATCCTGACTGCCTCGGCGGCGTGACGATCCGCCCGTAGCGACGCCCGCGCGACCAGCTCGCTCGCGAAGACACGTAGAGGTTGTTCCGTACTGACAGCGACACGCGAGCACCTCATCGGTCCTACTACCCGCCCTATTGCTTCCGGAACTGCTCCTGACCCTCGAAGCAAGTGCTGGCCTGAAGCACGGTTGGCGAAGCAAGTGGTCCAAGCGAATTCGAGAAACCCTATGCGAGCGACGAAAGTTGAAAGCACTTGCTTTGGGAGCA
>PLOF01000024.1 GCA_003142035.1 Candidatus Dormiibacterota bacterium | reverse complement strand
TTCGAGTCCTGCAGGGGGTACTGCTGTCGGTGATCGTGACGCGCCCCATAGTCGTCCCCACCGTCGGTCAGGAAGTCACCTCTATTCGAAGGGCACCCGAGCTCTCCCCCACCCCAGCCTTCAGGACCTGAATCAGTCGCGCTTCAAGGCACGCGGCGCTGACCCTTTCTCCCCAAGTAGCGCACCAGCATCACAACCAGGACGATCGTCGCCACGAGCACGACGGTCGGAAGGGCCGCATCGACTACGTACATGTATAACCCTCCAGCTCCGCGATGCTAGCAGGGACCGGGGTTGAAGAACCACTCCCACCAGCTGCCACGGGCCTATGTCGGCGCTTCCATCGGCTCTTCGGTACATCGACGGGTGACCGATGCCAACACGAGGTCCTCGGTCGTCCCGAGGGACAAAGGTTCGGAGGCTCCGAGGTGTGTCCTGACTTTGGGCCCAACTCCCGATCCGTCCACTCCCTGTCCGGCCCCCCGAAAACTGGTCCACCGCGGATATCGTGGTCGCGAGTTGTGTTGGGACCAGGGTGGGAGCCACATCTCGGCGGCCGATGGCCACCAGCCCGGCAAACTCTCTATCCCAGCCACTTCCCAACGTGGCAGGCGGCCGGTGCTTTACAGCTTCATTGGCGAGGCAGATGGTGCATCTGAATTCGCGAGGTACTAAGCAACCGCCTAATCAATAGAGAAGCCGCCTTCTAAGCGCGCAGGTCGCAGGTTCGAGTCCTGCAGGGGGTAGTGCCCTGTGCCAATTCCGGCAGAGCCGTTGCACCGGTCAGGCCGACGTCAGGGCCAAGAACAATCCCTGGCTGCTCGGCTCACCGCCCTGGGTCGGGCCGCTCCCGACCGCGTAGCAATAGCCAGAGGCCGGGCACGTGATCGACCCCAGGGTGCCGGTGTTCATGCTCAACTCCAGAGATGGGACGCGGCTCCAGGATCGCCCGTCGTAGTGCTCCACGACGTTCTGCCCCCAGTAGGTCGGGGGCGGTGGCGTTCCCACCAGGCTCCACCCCGGACCGGCCGCGAAACCGAGCGCCCAGCAGTCGTCGGCGGAGAGACAGGCAAGGCTGCTGAGGCTTCCGCCGTTCGCAGCGGTGATCTCCGGGCTCGCGACCACCATCCAACCGCCGCCGGTGTCGTGCTCGATCACCGGCTGGGGGAGCGGCCCGCCCGCCGTATGCATCGGCCCGAAGCCGCCGACCGCCCAGCAGTCATCTGCCGTGACGCAGGCGAGGCTGTCGAGCGACGAGTCGTCGCCGCCGCCGATGGCGGGGGTGTCGACGAGCGTCCAGCTACCCCCGTCGTAGTGCTCGAGCGCGTAGCCCTGGACGTCGGACTCGATCCCGTCCGAGGCGACCGAGATTTGCTTGCCGATTGCCCAGCAGTCGGCGGCGGAGAGACAGCTCACCCCGGTCAGCGACAGATTGGCGGACGACGGAGACGGGGCGGTCACTGCGGTCCAGACGGTGCCGTCATAGTGCTCCACGAGGGGACGCGCCAGCACCGTGCCCTGAAGGATGGGGCACAGCGTGGTCACGCCATTCTGGTCGCAACTGGCCCAGGGCTCGGTCGTCATGAAGCCACCCTGCGAGCCGGTGTTGCCCACCGCCCAGCAGTCGTCCTGGGCGGCGCAGGCGACCGCGTCGAGGCTGTCGTAGCCGGTCATCGGGGGACTGGGCACCAGTTGGAAACCTGCCCCCGAGTCGTGGGCGATCGCCGGTGAGGTCGCGTTCGTGTCTGGGTTCCCGGGCTGGCCCAGGATCCCGACCGCCCAGCAGTCCTCCTCCGTGACGCAGGTGAGGCCGTTGACGGTGAACTGCCCCGCCGCGGGAAGGCTCACCGCACTCCACGAGCCCGCGGCGTACTCCTCAACCGTCTGCGCGCTGTCGATCGCTCCAAGGAGGACGCACACCCCGGCGGTGGGACAGCTCAGTGCGGTCGCGCGGAACCCCGCGGGCAGGCCGATCGGCTGCCAACTGGCTGCCGTCGCTGAAGGCGGGGTCGCCTGAGGCGCGCCGGTGGTGCTCGTCGCCGGCTTCGCCGGGCGGCCGTTCGGAGCCTGCAGCGCCGCACCGACCGCGATCGTCACCCCCACGGCCATGGCCACGGTCGCCGCGGCGCGAGCCAACCACCTCGTCGGGTGATGTTGCGGGGTAGGGTCCATCTGGCGTACATATCCTGCCGCTTCCGATCGCGCTCCGAAACCCCTGCCAAGCCGGAGAGCGGCGTCATCCGGGCGGCTGGGTCGGCCTCGACGGCCCAGTCCGCAGCTTCGGCCTGGGCTTGACCCGCCATTGCGGACACGATTGTTAGGCCGAGCAAACATACCGGCGCGGTCGCGGGCAGTAACGAGCGCCCGCTCATCCGCCTTCGTCCTCCTCCCTTATCGGTGGGCCGGGCGCAAGTCCGAAAGCGTCCAGGAGGGCCCGAAAACCTCTCTATCCCAACCACTTCCTAACGTGGGAGGCGGCCCCTACCTTGCAGCTTGTTTGACGAGGCAGATGGTGCATCTGAATTCGCGAGGTACTAAGCTAAGCGGCCGCCTAATCAATAGCCCAGCCGCCTTCTAAGNNTCCTGCAGGGGGTACTGGTGGGTATATGGATCCGGCTGATCCTTGACGAGGGGTCTCCGGGTGATCCTTGACAGGCCTTCGGGTGATGGCTGATAGCTACTTCGGTTGAGACTTGACACTCCCTCACATGAGGGAACTGAGCGTGACCGAGCAGCGGTATCAGGCGATCCTGGTGGTGATCAAGGATGGCAGGAGGGTCACCGAGGTGGCCCCGGGGAGGTCACCCTGGTGGGGCTCCGGCTTCTGGTGGCTCAGACGGGTCGGCAAACGAGTAGCGGGTGATCGGCATTCTCGAGTTGCGGTTCGCCGGTGGTCATGGGACGTCCACCTCCCCGGAGGTTTCGCGGGTGGAGGTTACCCGGCGCACGCTGGGGGCGATTGCACGACGGAGAGACCTTTGGTGCCGCCGAGATATAGGGCCTGGCCATCACCGCCTCCGACCAACTCGTAGACGTCGTCGGGGCTCCCGGTCGAACCCATGGCGCGGATCGCCCCTGAGCTCGGGTCGGCACAGCGCAGGACGTCGCCGTCCCCTCCGGACGCCACATCTCTGATCCAGAGGATGCCTCCACTGACCTCGACAGCGACGCCGTTGCTGTAGAGGTCCAGACCACTTTCGCTCGGTGCGGCAGGCTGGGCTTGCAGTTGGTCCTCGCTCAGGAAGTCGATGCCGCCGGCCATTCCAGTGGCGAAGGAGATCCAGACCCCGGAGGCGGTTGCCGAAACCATCGGCCCACCCAGATCAAAGCCCGGCCCCTCGCTACCCACCTGGGCAGCCCCCAGGGTCGCCGTGAGGGCTCCCGAGCCGGCGTTCCATTCCCACACGGTGATACCGCTCTGGGCATTCGCCGCTCCCGCGTAGAGGACGGTGCCGGTGGGATCGAGCGAGAGGCTCCGCACCTCCGCTCCGGCGCCGAGGTTCTCAGATGACACTGTGCCACCGGTGGCCGGGTCGAGACGGACGACCTGCTGCCCCTGACCGACCCAGAGCGTCGAGGCATCCCCGGCCATCACCGTGCCCCAAGACCCGTTGGCCGCGGCCTGGAACTCGCCGAGCGACACCGTCTGGCGCGTCTGCAGCGTGGTGGCGTCGATCCGGTCCACCGACACGTTCACGCTGCCGCCGCTGAGCGGGCCTTGGTCGATGGCCACCCACAGCCAGCCTCCCGCCAGCGACACCGCTGTGGCTCCAGGAAAGGAGGCCTTGACTGTCACGTCGAGGGTGGCCGGATCCACACGAGCAACCTGGGCCGCCGAAGTATCGAAGGCTGTTTGGGTGGCTCCCGGCGGCGTCGAGAACAGGACATAGACCGCCGCACTGTCCAGCGCGATGCCGCCAACCGGCCCGAGGGCGAGGCTTTGCGACAGCCAGCCGGGCACCGTGGCTGGGCTCGGGAGGTTGGCTGGGCTCGGACTCGGGCAGGACTTGAGGTTGGCGGAGGCGGGGCAGCTCGTCGCGGCGGGAGACGGCGTAGGGGTCGAGTCCTGTGAGGAGGGCGATGACGTCGGAGCCAGACTCGAGGCCGCGCCGAGGCCGCAGCCCCCCAGGACGACCGCCGCCAGGACGGCGACCAAGCCCACCGCCTTCATCGGGACAACCTCCGCTGCCTGTAATACGCGACGGCTGGCCAGCGCGTTACTGCGGCAATTGTTGCGCCAGCGCTCGTGCTGTCGTGCAGGAGGTCGACAGTCGGAAGAGCCGGACCTGGGGCCGGCCTGAAACCTTTCTATCCCAACCACTTCCTAACGTGG
>PLOF01000054.1 GCA_003142035.1 Candidatus Dormiibacterota bacterium | reverse complement strand
ACCACGGGGGATTGGACGCTCCAGAGCGGCGTCTACACCGTGCTCGACAGCCTGGGGGTGAGCGGCGACGCCAGCCTGACCGGCGACGGCGTCCTCCTCTATTTCACCTGCCCGTACGACCCCGATCCGCGCTACGTGGACACCTGCGACGACCCGCCCGGGGACGCGGACGGCGGAGTGCTCGACGTGTCGACGTCCGGCAACGTCTCGCTCACCGCGTACGAAGCGGGGACCGCTCAGAACCCGGACAACCTCCTCGTCTACTTCGACCCGCTGGAGGACGCGGTGCTCGACGACCTTCCCCCGACCTCGTGCGATGACAACGCCATCCTCTGCGTCGACGGCAACGGCACGACAACCCTGGACGGCAGCGTCTACGCCGAGGCGGGCCACGTCGACCTCGGAGGCGATACACGGATCGGGTCCACGTCGGAATCGTCGGAGGAAGGTGATCTGGTGACCTCGATCCTGGATTCATCTGGCGCACTCCAGGTCGACGGGATCCCGCCGTCGATCGGGTACTGCTGGGTCTACGACGACAAGGTGAACGTCACCAGCGGTGAGACGACCTCAACCGGACAGGTGGTGGTCGAAAGCGACTGCTCGGGTGCGAAGTCGACCGGCATCATCGGCATCGCCTATGGCTCATGAACGCGACCACGGCAACGCGCCCCTGGCGCGCCCCAGCAATCCAAAGATTTCGTTCACGAGGAGGCAATCATGGGTACCTTGAGACATCGGGTGACGCGTCACCGCCGCAGAGGAGAGGGAGGCTTCACCCTCATCGAGCTGCTGGTGGTGATCGCGATCCTCTCGGTGCTGGCGGCGATCGTCATCATCAACGTCACCGGCGTCAAGGGCACCGCTCAGACCGCATCGTGCAAGTCCGACACCGAAGCGGTTCAGACGGCGGTGGACGGATACTACGTCACCAACGGCGTGTATCCAGACGCGACCCAGGGTGACGTAGCGGCACCTGCCGCGAACGACAGCGTGAACATCACCGAGCTGCTCGGCGGGACCAACCCCTACCTGCAGGCCAGTCCTGCCACCGGCGAGTCGTTCACGTACACCAACTCCACTGGGACGATCCAGGGTTCCGTCACGCTCCAGGGTTCGAGCACCGGCACCGTCTGTCAGACGGGCTGACCAACTGCCTCCGCACTCGGCTCACGTCCGGGGCGCACCACAATGCGCGGTGCGCTCCGGGCTCACTCCCGGTCCTGGCCGAGATCTACCGCCCGGCGATCGAGGGCATGGACGGCAGGTGGGCGCCGTCCACATCGGGACGGCGGATCTCCTTGGGGAAGAGCGATACCGCCACCGCGTCCTCCCAGTCCACCAGCCCCTCGGCGATCAGCTCGTTGAGCGAGGACTCCAGGGTCTGCATCCCCTCAGCGCGGCCGGTGACGATGATGTTGCGGAGCTGGGCAGACTTGTTCTCGCGGACCAGGTTCCTCACCGCGCTGTTGGCCAGCAGCACCTCGAAGGCGGCGACCCTGCCGCCCTCGCGCATGGGCAGGAGCTGCTGGTAGATCACCGCCTGAAGCGCGGCGGCGAGCTGCACCCGGATCTGCTGCTGCTGCTCCCCGGGGAAGACGTCGACGATGCGGTTGATCGCCTGGGTGGTGTCGTTGGTGTGCAGCGTGGCGAAGACCAGGTGACCGGTCTCGGCGATGGAGAGGGCGATGCGGATCGATTCCAGGTCGCGCATCTCGCCCACCAGCAGGACGTTGGGGTCCTGGCGCAGGCAGGCGCGGAGCGCGTCCCCGAAGGTGGGCGTGTCCAGCCCCAGCTCCCGCTGCTCGACGACACAGCGGCGGTTGAAGTGGACGTACTCGATCGGGTCCTCGATGGTGATGATGTGCTGAGCGCGCGCGTGATTGATCCAATCGATCATCGAGGCCTGGGTGGTCGACTTCCCGGCGCCGGTGGGGCCCGTCACCAGGATCAGGCCGCGGGGCAGCTCGACCAGCCGCTCGGTGATCGGAGGCAGCCTCAGCTCGCTGAACGTCGGGATCTGGCTGGGGATGGCGCGCAGGGCAACCGCGACCGAGCCGCGCTGGTGAAACGCGTTACCCCGCACCCGGCCCCGGTCTGTCCACTGGAAGGAGAAGTCGACCGAGCCGTCCCTCTCCAGCGAGCGGCGGTGGTCCGCGCTCAGGATCTGGTCGATGAGCTTGCGCGCCTGTTCATCGGTCAGCGCGCGCGAGGCGGCGGCGACCAGCTGCCCGTCAAGACGCAGAGACGGTGGAGCGCCGGCACTGAGAATCAGATCCGAGGCCCCCTGATCGAAGAGCGCATCCAGCAGCGGCTCTATGGTCAGATCGATCGCGTCCAGCATACCCTGGCAGTATAGGCGCAACCGGACTTATCCACAGGGCCGAAGGACACATGTGGAAAACCCTGACCAGCACTCCGCTTCCCGCGTCACAACCGCCCGCTGAGCCGTGACGGGCGCGTCGACCGCTGCCCTGTTTGCCCTCCTGATCGTGATGGGGGCGCTGACCGGCGCCGTGGCCGGCTCGTTCGCCGGAGTGGTGAGATCGCGCGGCTGGCGCGGGGCGCTCCGCGGGCGTTCCCATTGCCTCGGCTGCCACCGGACGCTCCACTGGTACGAGCTGGTGCCGGTCGCCAGCTACGCCCTCCAGGGCGGCCGCTGCCGCGCCTGCCGGGCCGAGATAGGACGCGAAGCCCTGGTCGTGGAGATGGTGGGCGCCGCGGCCGGAGCGGTCGTGGCCCTCGGCTTGGTGAGCTTGGTGGTGCTGGCCGGCTGAGCGGCGATCCCTGCGGCTCAGGCGGGCACGGGCGGCCGGACCACGGTGGCGACACCCTGATGGACGGAGAACGCAGCAAACATTGGGGGTGACGCAACACTCCCTTGTGGTAGCCGGTGCCCGCGGGGTCAGCCCCCGGTGAGCTCCCGGACGGCGTTGACCGCGAGCCGGTCGACCCGCTCGTTGCCCGGGTTGCCGGCGTGGCCGCGCACGTGCTCAAAGGCGACTCGAGCGTCGACCAGCGGGTCGATCCCCGGGAAGAGGTCCAGATTGGCGTGGCGCTTCCAGCGCCGGGTCAGCCAGTTGACCGCGCCCAGGCTGTCGGTGCGGACCACGATCCGCCAGCTCGGGTCGTTCCCAATCCGGCGGCGCACGGCGCGGAGCGCCTCCCGGACGGCCTTGAGCTCCTCGCGGTTGTTGGTGGTGGCCGGATCCGCCCCCGCCGCCTCCTCCAGGCCGCCGTCGGGCCACTCCAGACGGTACGCCCAGGCTCCCGGTCCGGGATTGCCCGAGCAGGCACCGTCGGTGTAGGCGACGACGGTCCCCGGGGGGGGAGGCGCCGAGGGGCCCGGGTCCGGACGGCTCACCGCACGACCACGCGGTCGCACTTGCTGCACTGGACGAGGCCGTCACCGGAGCGCACCTGGTTGGCCTCCCGGATGCCGAGCGGGAGGTGGCATCCACCACAGGTGTCCCCCAGCAGGTGCACGACGGCAGGCTTCCAATGGGCCGCGACCCGCTCGTAGATGCGCACATCGCCGGGCAGGGCGGCGGCGGCGGATGCCGCGCGCACCGCGCGCAGCTCTCCGAGCTCGGTCCGCGCGAGGGCGAGACGCTCCCGGCGCGGCGCCTCCTGGGATCCCCGCTCCGCCTCGCGCACCGCGACCACGGCGCGGGCACCGGCCACGGCGGTCTCGGCGCTCTCGCTCGCCTCCATGCACTCCAGGAGGCTCGCCTCGAGCTCATCGAGCCGCGGCTTGAGCGCCGCCAGGTCGCGCTGCATGCCGAGAAGATCCTGCGGATTGCGCACCGAGCCGTCGTAGAGGCGCTTCTCCAGGCTGCGCGCCCGCTGGCGGACGACGCTCAGCTCGCGCTCGACTCCCCGGCATCGCTCCTCAGCCCCCTGACGATCGGCCTCGTCCGCTCGCTCGGCCTCGCGGAGGCGGTCCAGCTCGGAGTCCCCGGCGAGAGCCGCCTCCAGCACCGCGATCTCGGTCTGCAGCTGGGCGATCTCCTCGTCCGTCTCCTGCACGGTGAGCAGGTGCTCCCCGCGGGAGATGGCCCGCTCGCCGGCCTCTCCCCCACCGTTCATGCCGCCGCCTCGGTGGAGACCCGGACGAGCGTTTCCAGACAGAGCTGGGCGGCGCCCGCATCGAGCGCCCGCTCCGCCTCCTCCATGCCCGCCTCGATGCTGGGCACCCGCTCCGCCGCGAAGAGGGCGGCTCCGGCATTGAGGATTACGCAGTCACGAACGGGACCTCGCTCGCCGCCCAGCACCGAGCGCATGCGCGCCGCGTTGGCCTCGGCGTCCCCGCCGGCGAGCGCCTCCGGAGGGGCGGCGGCGATCCCCAGGCGGGCGGGGTCGATGGCGGTCTCCTCGATCACGTCCCCGTTGACGACCCAGGCGTGGGAGGGGGCGTGGAGCATCAGCTCGTCGGTCCCGCCCGGCCCCGAGAAGACGATCGCGCGCCGGAGACCGAGGCGGCTCATCACTCCCGCCATCTTGGCAGCCAGCCCGTCGGACGGCGTGCCGATCAGCTGATGGCGCACGCCGGCAGGGTTGGCCATCGGGCCCATGATGTTGAAGGCGGTGCGGATGCCCAGCTCGCGGCGCACCGGTCCGACATGGCGCATGCCGGGGTGGTAGACGGGGGCGAGCATGAAGCCGATCCCGGCCGCCTCGATGCAGCGGAGGACCCCCTCGGGGGGGAGCGAGATGGCCACGCCGAGGGCCTCGAGCACGTCGGCGCTGCCGCAGCGCGAGGACTGGGCGCGGTTGCCGTGCTTGGCAACGGGGCAACCGGCTCCGGCCACCACCAGGGCCGCCGCGGTCGAGATGTTGAAGGTGCCGGCACGGTCGCCGCCGGTGCCGCAGGTGTCGACCGCGGGAGACCGGAGAACCACCCGGAGCGCGTGGTGGCGCATCGACTCCACCATCCCGGTCAGCTCCTCGACGGTCTCGCCCTTGACCCGCAGCGCGGCCAGGAAACCCCCCATCTGGGCGGGGGTGGCCACCCCTTCCATGATCTCGTCCATCACCGCCCGTGCGGTCGCCACGTCGAGATCCTTCCCGTCGGCGACGCGGTTGAGAGCACCCACCAGAAACTGGGTCATGGCAGGCGCACGGTACCATCCCAACTGGAGTCGGCATCATGACGGCACGCAGCGACGCGCTCTTTGACCCTGAGGTGGTCAGCCCGTGGCGAATCGGCGAAGGCCGCCGGGGCGTGCTGCTCCTGCACGGCTTCGCGGGGACGCCGCCGGAGCTCCGCCGCCTGGGAGAGGCGCTCGCCCGCTGCGGATGGCGCTGCTACGGTCCTCTCCTCGCCGGTCACGGGACCACGCCGGAGGAGCTGGACCGGACCCGGTGGCAGGACTGGGCCGAGTCCGCGCAGGCAGCGCTCGCCGAGCTGCGCACCACGTGCGACGAGGTGATGGTCGCCGGCCAGTCCGGCGGGGGCAGCCTGGCCCTCCACCTGGCCGCCAACGACCCGGGGATTGCGGCGATCGCCTGCCTGGCGGCCCCCATCTGGCTGGGCGGCTGGAAGCCCCGGGCGCTGCCCGTCATCAAGCACCTGATCCGCTGGGATCGCCCCGAGGACGACGTCGACCTCTACCGGCTCGAAGGGGCGGCCGAGCTCTGGTCCTACGATCGCCGGTCGCTGAACTCGATCCACGAGTTCACCCGGCTGCTCGCCCGGGTCCGCGACGAGCTGCCCTCGATCCGCGCCCCGGTGCTCCTCATCCACGGGGAGCGTGACCGGGTCATCAACCCGGCCAACTCCGTGGAGATCGAGCGCCGGCTCCTCTGCAGCGCCGCGGTGGAGCGGCGCACCTTACCGCGCAGCGGTCACGGCATCTCGGTCGACATCGACCGTGACCTCGTCAACCGGCTTGTTGCGGCCTGGTTTGACAGATTCTCGCGAGCAGCGGCCGCGCCCGCTCAGACCTCAGGGCCGGCGGCCTCACCCTCCAGCAGCTGACGCAGACGCGCGGCGGTGCCGTCGTCAAGGACGAAGTTGTCCGGCTGCCCGCCCTCGGGGAGGGGCCGGCGGCGTGGCGGAGGCTGAGCTCGCGACCGCGCATCGTCGTCCTGCGGCTCCCCGCGAACCTGATTGCCGCAGCCCCCGCAGCGGAGGACGCGCACCGACCGCCGCCCGCCCAGGTACTCACGGTGAGAGAGGCGAAGCTCGCCGCCGCAGAGGAGACAGGTCCGCTGTGAGCGCACCGTCACCGGTCGTGGCAGCCGCGTGCCCGATGACACTTCCCCGGTCCCATCACCCACACCTCCGGAAGCATACGAGGAGACCACGAGGACGGATGCGAGGAGGTCCGAGCGCGGCCGCCGCGGCCCTCGCCGCATAGTGGGATGGTGAACGTGCAGTTGATCGATCGGCTGCGCCACGCCTTCGCGACGCCCGCGCCGGAGGCCCCACCACCGGCGGGGAAGCGTGAGGCGGCGGTCCTGATGCTCTTCGACCCGGCCCGTGACGGCCTCCCCCTCCTCTTCGTCCGGCGGTCCGAGCATCTCCGGCACCACGCGGGCCAGATCGGCCTTCCCGGCGGCTCGCGGGAACCCGAGGACGGCGATCTCGTCGCCACCGCCCTCCGCGAGGCGGGCGAGGAGGTCGGCCTCGATCCCACCTGCGTCGAGGTCCTGGGGGCGCTCCCACCCCGTCTCACGCACCGCTCCGATCTCTGGCTGACCCCGATCGCGGGACTGCAGACGCGGCCCTTCAGCGTGCGTGGCGACGGCAACGAGGTGGCGGAGTGGTTCTGGCTCCGGCTCAGCGATCTGCTGACCGCGCCCCATCGCGTCGAGGAGTGGATGGCGGAGGACGGCGAGCACCGTCAGGTCCACTACTACGAGGCCGAGGGACGGACGGTCTGGGGGGTGACGGGCTGGATCGTCCACGACCTGCTGGAGCGCCTCGGAACCGCCTGACCAGAGGCCCTGCGCGCCCGTGACCTCAGCGGAAGGTCGGGTGGCGGACGAAGGGGTTGCTCCGCATCTCCTCGCCGATGGTGGTCGCCGGCCCGTGGCCGGGATGGACCACGGTCTCCGGCGGGAGGGCGTAGAGGCGATCCTGGATCGAGAAGAGCAGGCTCTCCCCGGAGCCACCGGGAAGGTCCGTCCGTCCCACGCTGCGCCGGAAGAGGGTGTCGCCCGCCAGCAGGTCGATCCCGACCAGGAAGCAGACCGATCCCGGCGTATGCCCGGGGGTGTGGAGCACCGCGACCTCCAGACCCTGCCAGGCGATCACCTGCCCGGCGCTGAGGTCATCCTCGCAGACCACCTCGGGCAGCCCCGCCGGGATGCCGGGGAAGGGTCCCGGGTCGGCGAGCAGCCAGCGGTCCGCCGGATGGATGGCGGCGGTGCAGCCGAGGGCCGCCTTCATCGCGGGCACCCCGGCCAGGTGGTCGAGGTGGCCGTGGGTGAGCAGNNAGGCAGCGCTGCGTGTCCCGGCGCCGCAGGACGTAGCAGTTCTCGTCGTAGAGGGGATCGGTGAAGACGTGGAGCTGGAGGAGGTCGCGCAGCACGTCCATCAGGCGCGAGCCATCAGTGGGAGCGTTTCGATGCCGGCGACGATAGCGGATCAACCAGCCCGGGCAGACCGAGGGTCGCCGGCGGCCGGGAGCGCCGCAGTGACCAGGCGGGCTGACGCGACACGAATTCGTAGAGGGCCGCCGGGCGCCCGGGAACGCCCTTGGCGACCAGTCCGGTGGCCTGCACCAGGCCGCTCCGCTCCAGCTCACGACGGAAGTTGCTCGGTTCGTAGCGGACGCCGCTGATCGCCTCGAAGACGCCGCGCGCCTGGGGCATGGTGAAGCGCTCCGGGAGCAGCCCGACGCTGATGTTCGACCACCAGAGCTTGCCCCGCAGCCGGTCGACGCCGTCGCCGATGATCCCGCCGTGATCCAGGGCCAGGGTGGGCAGGTCGTCCACCGGCCACCAGCGCGCCTGGCTCTCGTCGGCCCGCAGCACGACCGCGTCGATCAGGGCGAGATAGGCGACGGTCGGGATCCATCCCCGGGGATCGCGATGCGGGTCCCCGTAGGACTGGAGCTGCTCCAGGTAGACGGCACCCACCCCCGTCTTCTCGGTGAGCTTGCGCTGCGCGGTCTCGGCGGGGCGCTCGTCACGGCTCATGAAGCCGCCCGGGAGAGCCCATGCGCCGGGGTCGGGGGGATCGTCGCGACGAACCAGCAGGACGTGGAGGCGTCCGCCCAGAGGGGCCAGCACCACGGGCACGGCGGTCATGCCCGCCGGCGCGTCGAATCCTGCCGAATTGCGAGCGGTCAAGGGCATCAGGGCGACGCTATCAGGTCCGGCTCCCGACCGCCTCAAGGGCGCGACGACCGCGCCGCCGCGAGCAGGCGGGCCGGCCCGCTCACCCCCTGGGGCGCGAGGAGCCCGACGGCCAGCCCGAGGTGGCGTTCACCGACCGGGAGGGAACGTGAAAGTCGTTCCGCCTTTCGGCCGGCGGTGGGACGGACGGGGCAGCCTGTGGCTTCCAGTCCTCGTGCCGCCGCACTTGGTAACCGACGTGCTGGGGCGTCCTCGGGCAGTCCAGCGACGGTGCCGCGTAGCCGGCAAAGGTGCCCCCCTGCCGGTGCCCGGGAAGAGTTCGCCGCCTGGGTTGGAGGCGGAAAGCCCAGCGAACCTGGTTGAGCAGGAGAACGCAGGTGGCTCCGGCGGCCGCGACCAGGGGCAGAGCGGCGAGACTGGCCCCGTAGGCGAGGGCGATCGTGGTCAGCACGATGGCGCACGCCTCGATGAGAAGGACACCGAAGCGGGCGATCCGCCGGCGGTCGGCGAGGCGGTAGACGAGGTCCAGCTCCACCACGGAGACGGCCGCGACGACGAGCAGGACGGTTCCGGAATTCAGACCACCCAGGGGCAGCTGCACGGCATGGGTGGAGTCCAGGGTGAGGACGACGGAGGGGAGCCGCGCCGGGAGCAGGCTGACGAGGAGCAGCACGCTGAGGATGCGCACCACCAGGAACGTCTGGCAGGCGGCGATGGCCGTGCCCACCCGGCGCTCGATGTCGGCGGCCTGACGGTGCCCTCCCTCGAGGGTCACCACGTTGCCGCACTCGGAACCGGGCGCGTAACTCATGCGCGATTGACGTTAGCGAGGGGATCGTCACCCTCAGTTGCGAGGACGTAACAGGCGGGATACAGCGCACCGAAGGCCGGCCCCGCCCGCCGGGCAATCACGACGACGGCCCCGCCCCGGCGGTGAGGCTCCCCCATGCCGCTCGTGCCAGACTGCGGCCCGGACTGGCATGATCGCTACCGCGATTGAACCCAGGGGATGAGGTGAATCCTTCCGAACCCACCTTGAGCCCGGAACAGGCCGAGGCGCACCGGCACCTCATCCTGTTCCTGCGCGGGCTGAGCAAACTCGACGCTGCCCTCGGACTCTGGCGGCCGGACTACGGGCGGCTCCGGGCGTCCGCGGCAGCAGCCAGCTCACCGGCGAGCGAAGCCGACATCGCCGAGGCACACCGCCTCTATGCGGAAGGCCTCGGCTACTTCGCCGATCGCCCGGGAATCGCCCGGACGCTCAGGATGGCCGCCGCCAGCGACATCGCCGCCGCCATCGAGGACTCGATCATCAGGTTCGGCGCGCCGATCGCGCCCGTCGAGTGGCTGGTCTCGCCGGCGGCTCGCGCCGGTCTCCAAGCCCCGGGTGGGCAGCCCCCGGGGGTTCCGATCTCCGAGGCGGACATCCTGGCCGCCGGCGGCCGTGTCGCCCTCAGCCCGTGGGACGTTGAGCGCTCCACCGCGACCCCGCCGGCGGGTAGGGGGGCACCAGTCCGGAAGGCCCCTCCACCACCACCCCGAGGATCCGCACCTGCCGCGGCTCGCCAGCCCGCCATGCCCCCGGTCCAGCGTGGCCCGGCCACCGAGAGCTCCCCGGGACAGCACGGCAGGAGGGTATTCCTGATCGGCCTGGGACTCGCCGCTCTGCTGGTGATGATCCTCCTCGTCGCCGCGGTCTTCTTCAGCACCAGGTACCTCCTCGGCGCGGGCCCGACGGCGCCCGCCGCGGTGGCATCGCCGGCCCAGGCGACCCTGCCCCCCTCCGACCTGCCGAGCGGCTCACCGGCGAACGTCCTCGCCCCCGTCGCCGCCTGCACCACGCTCCCCTCCGGGAAGCTGCCCACCGGGCTCACCCTCGCCTCCACGACGAGCGGCATCGGCACCGAACCCGCGACCGGGTACTCCTACCCCTTCATCACCATCCAGTTGGGCGGCGCCGTCCAGTCCTCCACCCCCGCCATCAGCTTGATCGCAGCGGTCCTTCCCTTTGATGCGACGGCGCCCGCCAGCGCTACGGCGTCCGCGCCCAGCGGACCGGTCGACCGCGCCGGCACCCTCCAGCTGATCGCCTACTGGAATGGGAGCCAGTGGTACGGAGCGCTCCGGAGCTGGTCGGGGTCGGCCTGGTCCCTCTCGGTCGACACCGCCCCCGGGGTCGACACCCCCTCCGGGGTCGACGTCGTCCAGAACGGGCCCGCGGTCACCCTCTACTGGGAGGGGCTCGCCGCCGGGGACAAGTACGGCGTGATCGTCGCCAGCTCGACCGGCTGCGCCGACCTGGGGCTCAGCTCCACGCTGGCCCCCGAACAGACCTACGGCACCACGTCGACGCCCTGAGGCGCCGGGTCTCAGCCGGCGGGGATGGGCCGCGCCTGCGGCGTCCAGGCCCAGGCGCCCTCGGCGCCGCGGAACATGGGCAGCTCCTCGGCGGGACGCGCCCCGCTGAAGAGGAACCCCTGCCCGCCGTGGCAGCCGAGATCGCGGAGGATCGCGGCCTGCGCCGCCGTCTCGACGCCCTTGCCTACGCAGAGCCAGCCCGCGGCGCGGACCTGGGCGGCGATCCCCGCCACGCGCGCCCTCCGTTCGGCGTCGGTCTCGATGCCGTCGAGCAGCCCCATCCGGAGCTTGACCATGCGGATCGGAAGGTTGCGCAGCTCGTCGGTCATCTGACCGTCGTAGTCGTCGGCGACCAGGGTGATCCCGAGGGCGGCGAGGTCCCGGAGGATGCTTCGCGCCGAGAGCGGGTCGCGAGCAAGCAGCTTGAGGGGGATCTCGAGGATCAGCCGGCCCGGCGCCAGCCCGACCTCGGCAAGGATGTGATCGACACTTCCCACCAGGTTGGGGAGAAAGTACTCCTGGGGAGAGAGGTTGACCGAGAGGGCCGGCCCCGACGCGCTGGCGACGGGCCACCTGACCGCCTCCGCGGCGGCCTCGTGGAGGATGGTCTGGCCGATCCGCGTCATGAGACCGCTGCGCTGGGCGGCCTCGACGAAGCTGGCTGCGTCGAAGAGACCGACCTGAGCCCGCTGCCATCTCATCAGGGCTTCGAACGAGGTGAGGGCCCGGGTCTGCAGCTCGACCACGGGCTGGTAGAAGACCCGGAACTCGTGATTGTCGACGGCGTAGCGGAGAGCGATCTCAGTCTGGCGCTGCGCGGTCACGCGGGCCTGCAGGGCGGTGTCGGCCAGTTCGTAGGCGGCACGACCCCGGTTGCTGAGGCGGGCCGATGCCCCCCGGGCCTCGGCGAGAAGCGCAGCGACCGTGGCACCGGCCTCGGTCACCCGCCCGCCGCGCGCGGCGATGCCGATGGCGATCGTGATGGGCACGCTCTCCTCGGTGACGACGAGCGGCTCGCGGCAGGCACGCAGCAGGCGATCGGCGAGCGCCGCGATGGCCAGCTCGTCGCCGTCCCGGCGGGCGATAACGAGGCTGCGGTCAGCGGTCCGGGCCATGGTGTCGCTCGGCCGGAGCACCGGCCGGAGCCGGATGGCGAGCGCGAGCATCAGCGCGTCCACGTCACCGTGGGCGTAGCGACCGGCGAGTGTCTCCAGGTTGTTGATGGCGAGCACGAGGACGGACAGCGGCCACTCCTCATCCAGCAGTCCGAGGAGGTCTGCCTCGCTCCGAACGGCGATGGCGTCGCCGACCGCCCGAGCCCGAGCCCGCTGATCGGCGGCGGCGAGCACGGCCTCTCCGGCCGACTTCCAGTCCTGGGCGAGGTTGATGATGCCGTCGGCACCGGCGTGGGCGGCCACCTCCGCGCGTGCCTCCCCCACCTGGTCGTCGAGAACCAGCAGGGCGGCGTCCGGACAGGCAAGCCGCACGACGGCGACGGCGTCGTGCAGGGCGAGCAGCGAGAGCCCGCTCCGGCAGAGGACGACCGCCCGGGTCCTTCCGGACTCGGTCAGAGCCGCCAGATCCTCGGCCCGGGTGACCTCCCGGACGCGGAGGAGGGTGCCCGCGGTCAGCCGCTGGCGGACCGGCGCGGAGGCGGCGTCATCGTCCCGGACCACGACCACCTCGTCATCGACGGGCGCGACCTCGTCGATGTTGGCCTGAGCCAGCTTGCCGATCAAACCGCTCCCGCTTCCCCGGGATGTGGTCTTCCAGGTCATGGTTCCTTGATCCACCCCTGAGATCGCCGCGAAGTGCTGGGCGCCGGCGGGCACGTGCAACCGCGTGCGGAGGCGCCGCCNNCGGGGGCCGGCCGGCGTGATCGGCCAGGCGTCGTGCGCGCCTCGCCGGGGTACTGTGGGAGGGCGAGCCCACGATCCGAGGACATGGCAATGAACGAGAGCACCCATCCCATGAACCTGACCGAGGCCGAGTGGCGTGCCCGGCTCTCCCCCGAGCAGTACTCCGTCCTGCGGCAGAAGGGGACCGAACCAGCCTTCACGGGAAGCTACTGGCAGAACCACGACACCGGCGCCTACCACTGCGCCGGCTGCGGAGCCCAGCTGTTCCGCTCGGACACCAAGTTCGACTCGGGATGCGGGTGGCCCAGCTTCACGGAGCCCGCCGACCTGGAGGCGGTCGACTTCCATGTCGACAAGAGTCACGGGATGACCCGCACCGAGGTGGTCTGCCGGAGCTGTGGCGGGCACCTGGGCCACGTCTTCGACGACGGCCCGGGGCCGGCCGGGAAGCGCTACTGCATCAACTCCGCCTCGCTCGAGATGATCGCCGAGAAGTGACGGGATCGTCGGCCCGGCCACCGGCCGGCATGGGGACAGGGGCGTCCGGAGAAGTCGTTCGCGGGCGCGGCGGGATCGCCGTCCGGCCCGTCCGCCCCGACGAGTGCGCCGAGGCCGGCCGCCAGACCCGTGCCGGCTTCGCGGCACTGTTCGGCGAGGCTGACGCCGAATACCTCGACGTGGTCGCCGACGTCGCCGGGCGCATCGACCGCACAACCGTCCTGGTGGCCATCGACGGCAACCAGATCGTGGGCTCGATAACGGTCGAGCTCACCACCAAGCTCGATCCTGAGCAGCAGCAGCTGGCGCCGGGCGAAGCCCACCTGCGCATGCTCGGCGTCGCCCC
>PLOF01000017.1 GCA_003142035.1 Candidatus Dormiibacterota bacterium | reverse complement strand
GCGCAATCGGCAAGGGCTCGATGGCGCCCGCCAACCTCATGGACCTGATCTCGTCGATCTCCGTGGTCGGCATGCTGCAGCCGGTCCTCGTGGAGGAGCGCGGCGCCCAGCGCCTCCTGGTGGCGGGGGAGCGCCGACTGCGGGCGGTGCGCTGGGGCTCTGTCAACGACCCCGACAATCCGCACTTCGCGCACGTCCCGTCGGTGATCGCCCCTGGCCCTCTCAGCGAGGACGAGCGGCGCGTCTGGCAACTCGCCGAGAACCTGGGCCGCGTCGACCTTCAGCCGGGCGAGCTGGGCGCCGGGCTCCTCCTGGAGCGCTGCGCCGTGCTCCAGCAGAAGCTCCTCGCCGCCGGCGTCGACGTCCCCCTCGAGGTGGCCCAGGACGATGACCCGGTGCGCAGGTTTCGGCGCCTCGAGGGGCTCCGCGGGCCCCGCCCCGAGCTCGCAGCGCCGTGGTCAGAGGTGCTCGCCCGCCTGGGCATCCAGCTCTCCCCGCGGAAGGCGCGCGAGGTGGTCGCGGCCTTCGCTGCTCTGCCTTCCGAGGTGTCGGCGGAGATGGATGCCGAGGGTGTCTCCATCTGGGCCCGCTCCGCCTACGCCCGGCTCAACGCCGGCCGTCAGGCCGCGGCCGAGGAACTCTGGGCCGCCGTTCGCGCGGAGGGCAGCACCGAGCTGCTGGGAAGCGCCGCCCTCACCGCGGTGGCTCAGCCTGGCCTCTCCGTCCACGCGGCACTCCAGCTCGCCGAGGAGCAGCACGAGGCCGCCAACGAGGCCCGCCGGCTGCGTCTCAGCCNNCCCCCTTTCTCTGGGACAGCTGCAGCTGCTCCGCCGCAGGAGCTCGCCGGCGAGCTCGCCACCGCGGCGATCGCCTCGCTGCGGGCCCTCCTCGACGGGATGCGCTCCGGCCACTCCATGGACCGCTACGCCGCCGGATCGCTCCGCCTCTTGGGCGAGGAGCTGCTCCACCTCCTGGGAGCGGCGATATGACCGCGGCTCCCCGCGCTGCCCCCAACGTCCTCGTTCCAGCCCGCGGCTGCGACTGCCGGGTCTGCCCCTTCTTCACCGGCAACCCGACCGCCGTCGAGCCCATCTGCTCCGGATGCAACAGCGACTGCACGTACTGCGGCTGCTCGCGCACGGAGGGGGCGGCGACCCCCGGCGGCTGCCGGACGTGCCCGATCCGCTGCGGCAGCAGAACGGACATAGAGGCCTGGATGCGAGACGTTGGCGGCACCCTCCGCTTCGACGACATCTCCATCAGGACGCCGCTGCCTCTCCTTCCTCGGTTCATCCCCCTCCTCGAGGGGAGCGACGTCGCCGAGCTGGACCGGGTCGCCCGCTGTCCGGCGTACGGCTTCCGGCTGCGCCAGGTCTTCTCAGCCCGGACCCACCAGCTCAGCCCCAGCCTGACCGAGCTCGGCGCCCACGCCGCCCTGGGGCTCCGCGACGACCAGCTCGCGGTCCTCGTCGGCTACGGTGAGGATCCCCTGGTCGAGGCCTTCTGGACACTGCGCAAGGCGGACCGGCTCATCGAGGCGATCGCCGCCCAGGGCTGGGATCTGGTGCTCGCCCCCAACTTCTCGATGTACGGCAACCAGCCGCGGGCCGAACACCTCATCAACTTCCGTCGCTCCCTCATGGTCGCTGAGGAGCTGGCCGCGGCCGGGGTCGCCGCCGTCCCCAACCTCTACTGGTTCCGACGCGAGGACCTCGAGCGCTGGGTCGCCTGGTGCGAGAAGGCCCACCCGCCCGCGATCGCCCTCAACCTTCAGACGCTGAGGACGGACTCCGAATGGCGGCTCATGGGGCTCCCCGGGCTCTCGTACCTCGCTGCACAGCTTCCGCCGGGTATCGCCGTCATCGTGAACGGCTCCTCCCGCGCGTCTCGCATCGCCACGCTGCGACAGCTCTTCGGTGCGTCGCTCGTCCTGGTGAGCCAGAACGCGATCCAGGGGGCCCTCCACGGCAAGGTGATCACCGAGCACGGCTGGGAGGTCCGGCACGCCGAGAAAGCGGACCTCTTCGCCGCCAACGTGCGCTTCTACACGCGCCTGGTGGAGGGCTGAAGNNGCAGGGCTGGCGCGAAGATCTCGAGCGAGCTCGAGGCGCCGGCGCCCTCGACGAGGACCTGGTCGAGCACTGGGTGGAGACCGCCAACGGCATCACCCGCGACATCACCGAGGTGGAATCGCCCGAGGCGCCATCCCTGGCGCTGGCGGTCGAAGCGCTCGTCGACCTGGCGCTCGTCAGCTGAGGAAGGACATTGGGTTCTGGATCGAAGAAGGCACACGAGAGCTTCTCGGTGGCGCCCACCCTCGCCGGTGCTGGCGGCCCACCCGCCCATGGAGTCGCTGCCGCACAGGCGCCGGCGACGACGGTCTCGCCGGCTGACGTCCAGGCNNCTCTCTGCTTCGCGGTCACCCACCAGCTCGACCCCTCCGAGAAGGAGCCACTCCACCAGGCGCTGGTGAAGGGTTGTGCCGCGCCACTGCAGAAGGCTCCCGCCCCATGGCTCCAGGCGGCGGCACTGAGCCAGGGCTTCCAGCACCCGACCCTGGTAGGGCTGACCCCGAACAGCGAGCACCCACTCGCCTTCTGGCTCAATCCCACCTATCTCTCCGGCTCCCCGGCCAAGGCTGCGATCCAGGCCAAGGCCATCGAGCGCTGGAAGGACATCGCGAGCGGCTCCACCGCCTACGGCATCACGCTCGCCGAGCTCCAGGCTGCTGAAGAGGCACTCGCGAAGCCTGCAGTGCCAGCGCCGGCGGCCGCAACGGCAAGCCCACCCCCTCCGAGCAGCTCCCCGCCCAAGAAGGCCGCCGAGGCTCCGTCTCAGCGGACCTTCCTCGCCAAACAGAAGGCGGTAGAGGCGGCGCTCGCCCACTACAGCGCCTCCATCTCGGCGATCCCCGCGCGACGCAGCGACGCTGAGGTCGAGGCGCTCGCCCTCACCCCCGTCGCCGCCCCGTCGGTCGGCGGGATGCACGCCAAGAGCTTCCACCAGGCCCCGGACAGCTCCCAGTGGATGTTCAAGCCGGACTCTCGCGCCAAGGGGGCGGCGGCCCACGCGGAGGCGGTCGCGTCGCTCGTCTGCTCCACCGGCGGGACGCCGACGATGCCCGTCTACGTGCGCTCCATGGGCGGAGCAACGGGCAGCCTCCAGCCCCTTCTCTCCGGGGCCTCGCCGCTCAGCTCGGACATGACCGCGCTCTCCCAGCACGACGTCGACGCGGTCGTCCGCTCCCACGTCTCTGCCTGGCTGGTGGGGGATCACGACTGCAAGCCCGACAATGTGCTGCGCACCCCAGGCGGCGGGCTTGTGCCGATCGACCACGGCCAGGCNNCACAACCACGACCGCACCCTCTACCAGAAGCTCTACAGCGCCCACCTGAAGGGCAAGCTCGCCAAGGGGGTTCGCGTCCGTCCCGAGGCGGCGCTGGGGGTGATCAAGCGCTACGAGGCGATCTCCGACTCCGAGTACCGGGCGATGCTCGCCCCCGTCGCCCGAGAGGGCGTCAGCCAGAAGGTCCCGTGGTACCCGGCGATGGTCCAGCGGGCCAAGGCGACGAAGGGAGGGGCCCCGACGGCGACCGACGTCGCGACCGCCTTCCTGGACTGCGCAGTCGAGCGCAAGCAGCAGCTCCGCGCCGGCTTCACCGCATTCTTCGCCCAGGTCTTCGCCCCGAAGACGGCGTCCTCCACCGAGGCGGTGGCGTAGATGGGCTCCGGATCCGCCAAGGCCCACGAGAGCTTCACGGTCGCGCCGGCGCTGGCGGGTTCGGGCCCGACGACGTCGACGAGCTCGGGCGCGCAGCTGCAGGGCTCCGCAGCCGCGGCCGCGATCGGATCCGCCGCTTCCTCGCCGTCCGACTCCGCCTTCGTAGGGAACTCGGTGGCGGGCCAGCTCAGCAGCTCCGAGATGGTGGAGGTGCTCGACGTCCAGCGGTCAGAGGAGACGTCGTTCCTTCAGGCGATCGGCATCGCTCCGAAGCGGGAACCCGAGGCCTCGCCGGCGCCGCCGCTCCACGTCCTCGACCCCTCGCCGGCGACCGGGCATCCCGGCGAAGAGCCGCTGGTTCCCGTCCCCGATGCCCCGCCCGTCGGCGATCCTCTGGGGACCCCGCTGCTCCTCGCCTCCAGCGCCGACCTCGAGGACGGGACCGCCTCGCTGGTCGCCTACAGCAGCCCCTCCGGCCCTCGGGAGGTCCTGGTGGGCCATGTCACTCCCGAGGCCGAGAGCAAGCTCCTGGAGGCCCTGGAGGTCAG
>PLOF01000031.1 GCA_003142035.1 Candidatus Dormiibacterota bacterium | reverse complement strand
GCCCCAGGGGGAGCTGGACGTGGGTGATGAGGCCCTCGCTGCGGCGCAGGTCCTCGAGGATGAGGAGGCGAGCAGCGCGGCCAGCCAGGCCGAGCTCGAGGCGGCGATCGCCGCGCACCTCGGGGGCGCGCCGACCACGACGGTGAGCGCCTCTCCCACGCCGACCCCCGGCCAGGCGACGGCGACGGCCACCGGCGCCGCTCCCACACCCACCCCGGGCCAGACGACCGCGACGGCGACCAGCGCCTCTCCCACACCCACCCCCGAGCAGGCGGCCGAGACGGTGGTCGTCCAGTACATGCCCATCTATCAGGCCTGGATCAGCGCCGGCGAGCCGGCCATGGGCGGCTCTGCCCCCGACTGTCCGAGCGGCCGATGCGAGGTGGCGGCGACGACCGGGGTCTTCCCCTGGGTCCCGGCCGCGGGCTTCCCCGACTACTACCCCACCGGCGAGTGCACGTACTGGGCCGCCCTCAACTTCGACCCCTTCCCCGCCGGCGTGGGCGGCGGCTCTCCGCGAAACCTGGGCAACGGCGGCGACTGGTATTCGAAGGCCGAGAACCTGGGTCTCGCCACCCTGCCACCGTCCGTCCTGCCCCCGTACGGCTCCGCCGTCTCCTACGCGGGATTCCCCGGCGACANNCCGTACGGCTCCGCCGTCTCCTATCTGGACTTCCCCGGTTCCACCGCCGCCGGGCACGTGGCCGTCGTCATCAGCGACGACGCGAACGGCGAGGGGTACTGGGTCTCGGAGATGAACGTGCTGGGTCTGGGCGTCGTCGACGTCGCCCATGAGCCCTTCCCCGACCCCTCACTCCAGGGAAGCGTGCTGGCGCCGCAGGCCAGCGCGTGGGCGGCGCAGTGAGCGCCCACCCCGGCCGCCCGTATGCCGGCGGGCCCACGCCCGAGCCCGTCTGGGCGAGGCTGGCCCTCCCGGCACTTCTGATCGCGGGCGCGGCCGTGCTGCTGCTCGACCTGGACGCCATCCTGAGCAGCCTCGTCTCTGGTCACGGCATTCCCAACCTGAGGGGCGGCTGGGTGGCGGGCGCCGTGTCGCTCCTGGTGCATGGCGGCGACCCGCACGACGTCTGGGCCAGTCCGCGCGCCGCGCCGCCCGAGTGGCTGCTGTACCTCATCCCCGTTCTGCTGCTCGGCGGCGCGGGCGTGGCTTCACTGTGGCTCTCGCGGCGTTGGCCGAACCGACGGGAATAGACGGTCCTCGGGGAGTGGTCGCCGGCGCAAGCAGCACGGCTTTCATGGCGGCCAACGCTGGTACCACAGCAGCCGCCCGCTACGGCGTCTCCCTCAGAGTTGGAAAAGCCAGGGCCGGCGGGATGTCGCCACCGTTCCGATCCTCGGCGAAGCTCGCCAGGGCCGTCCTCCGCTGCTCGGCCAGGTGCCCGGCGGTCACCTCACTTCGCTCCGCATGTTCCTTGCCGCACTTGCTCAGGGCCTCTTTGATGTGCTCCAGGGTTGGCCGCAGACCCATCGTGTGCCACTCCACCGCGTTCCGAGCTGACGGCCAGTCAACGGTCGGCCCGTCCGACCCCGGCACCCTCTCGAACTCAGGTGCGTGGACAGCGAGATACCAGTGCATCAGCGGGATCAGCTGGTGGACGACCTCGGGGTGGCGGTGCCAGCAGTGCCACGGCCACCACTCGACCAGGTCGTAGGCGTCGACCAACCATTCCACCCATCGGGCGAGATCCATCCACGCCTCGCGCAGCTGGTCCTTCTCGAGCCCGCTCCAGTTCCATCTGGGCAGCGGAAAGGCGGTACTCCGCGGCTGACGCCGCACCATGTCCGCGAGGCCACCCAGGGTGTCCTCGATCGCGCCGACACGCCGCTCCAGGTCCGCGCTGTCAGCCATCTGGGTCAGGCTGCTCGCGTCTGCGCCGCGGCCACCGCTGCGTCGTACTCGCTCACGGCGGCCTCGAAGACGTGGCGGTCCTTGGCCGGCAGCTCCCAAGGCCCGCGCAGGCGGACGTCGACCGGCGGCACTCCCCGGGTGAACAGGAGTCCCTCGCCCTCGCGGAGCTGGCGGATCTCCGCCGTGCTCAGCGCCGGCTCGCGGCGCTCACTCCGACCGCGACTGTTCCGGCCTGCACCGTCGGTGTGCTGGCTCGCTGACCACGATGTCACCTCGGGCAGCCAGGTCTGGACCATCTCCAGGTCGCTCTGCCAGCGCAGGCCGCGCAGGAACATCGTCGTCGTCATCGAGTCGAGGATCTCCGCGGCCCCGTGGTCTCCATATGCCCGCCGCAGCTGCGTGGGGGACTGCCAGAGGTAGATCGGGGTCACGCCCTGCTTCCGGGTGGTCGCCGCCAACGCGGCCGCGCTCGGCAACGGGCACCGCGCCATCTCGTCGAGGATGACCGTCAGCGGCGGGTCGAGGCGCTTCCCCGGCATCCGCTGCGCTCGCGCCTTGCCGATCCCGATCACCCCTTCCACAAACGCCCCCACACTCGGCCCGACCCTCAGCCGCTCCTCGTCCGGAACGAGCACGAAGAGCATCCCGGACTCGTCAAAGAACCGCCCCACCTCGAACTGCGGATAGCCCTGCCCCGAGCACAGCTCGAGCAGGTCCGGATTGTCGGCCAGCGCCGCCAGCCCCGCGGCCGCCCCGAAGAGCACACCGCTCCGCGTCTCCGGGGCGAGGGCGGCGAAATGTGCCACCGCCGCGTCCCAGAGCGGCACCGCCCCCGGCGTGCGCTCCAGGATCGTCCGCACCTCGGCGAAACGCTCAGCGTTCACCATGCTGATCACCCACGCCAGATCGCAGCCTCCCAGGGCGGCCGCGTGCAGCACATACGTCACCAGCGAGATCGCCCGCTCCTTCCAGACCACCCCCTCCCGCACCGCGCTCACGTCGTACCCCAGCCCGACCAGGACCTCGCTCCGGAGCTTGGCCACCTGCGGGCTCTCGCATCCCCGGACCAGGTCGATCCCATACCGTGGCAGCCCCAGCGGGCCGAGCGGGTGCCCGTCCAGCCCGGTCCGGCCCCGGAAGTCCACCGCCCACTTGGGACGCTCCCTCAGCTCGGGCACGAAGGCCAGATGCCGCATCAGGTCCTCCGACGAGGAGAAGAGGATCATCGGCCCGCGCAGATGCCGCGCCAGAGGCACGGCCAGGCGCAGCGTCTTCCCCTCGCCGCTCTCGCCGAAGACGAGCAGGCTGTCCTCATGGCTGAGCCACACCGCCTCCCTCGCTCCCCACTTCTGACCGACCAGGAATCCAGCTTCGCGCGGGTGCAGGCGGCGCCGACGCACGCCGGCGAGCGACGGCCGGATGATGTGGCTCTTACGCCGCACCGCCGCGGCTGACGTCGCGACCGACCGCTCGGCCGGCGTGGCGAAGCCCCGCCTCCGGCCATGCCCCATCCAGTGCATCACAGCAATCGAAGCGGCGACCAGCGCGCCCACGGCGATCACCCCGAAGATCACCACGAGGAACAGCCACATGCCCTCGTTCGGCGCATCGTGCTGTGCCGCCGCGGTGGCGAGATCCACCCCGGGCTTCTGGACGTTGCCGTACGCGAGCAACGGTCCCCACCCGCCCACGTCAATCCAGTGGCCACGCTCCAGGAACGCGCCGACCTCGAGCGCCAGGGCGGACACCCCCCAGGCCAGGATCGCTGCCCCGATTGCGACGGCCCCCATCACCACGAAGATCATGTCGGAGTTGGTGGAGGGGCTCGCCGACGTCCTCGCGCGTCCGTGCTCGCTCATCGCGTCTCTCCGCTACCTCACCACCACGCGCGGCGCGGCGTCGAGGGAATCGAGGAGCGCGGTGGTCTCCTCGCTGGGGATGCGGTCGCAGCGGTCGGAGAGCTGGCGGACCAGCTGGTGGTACACGTCGCGGGCCGCCTGGGGGCGGCCCAGCCGGTGCTGCCAGAGCATCTGCTGGCGGAAGAGGTCCTCGATCGGGTCGGGGTCCAGGGTGAGGGCCTGGTCGAGGGTGTCGATGGCCTTGTCAAGGTCGCCGGCAGCGGCGTGGAGCTCGGCGAGCTGGCTCAGGGTGTCCACGGCAACGCTGCGCACGTGCTCCTGGTCGTCGGCAAGCCACAGGTAGTCGGCCTTGGTGAACGGGGCGCCGCGGATGCCCTCGGTGGCCCGGGTGAGGAGCGCGACGCGATGCTCCGGGACGGGGGTGTCGAGGGCCGCATCGCGGCCGGCGAGGAGCCGCCGGAAGTCGGAGCTGACCAGACCGGGGTCGAGCCGGTAGACACCACCGTCAAACGGCATGGGATCGATGGTGCTGTCACCGAAAGCCTCGCGCAGGGCTGGCCGGGTGCCGCGCGTCCCCCTCACGAACCGGCTTCTCCAAATCTGATCGACGCTCCCGGCCCCCAGCGAGTCGACGATCTCGTCCTCGGTCAGCTCGCCACGGACGGTGAGCAGGGCCAGCACCTGGCGCCCCGCGTCGGGAAGAGCCTTGACCAGCTCCTGACCGTCCACCAGCACCCGGACCTGCCCGTAGATGCGGATGTCGACACGGCGAGGCCCCAGGGCCGGGGGGATGACCAGGGGCGGAGCGGGCGCGGCGGGCGGCGGCGGCGGAGCCACGGCGGCGGCGTGGAGGGGCTCGTGGGCGCCGCCGGCACCCATAAGAGCAGAGGCCTCGTCGAGCTCGGGGATGAGCGACGGGCCCTGCCACGGGTTCGCGCTGCAGTCCTGCTCGGCCGG
>PLOF01000029.1 GCA_003142035.1 Candidatus Dormiibacterota bacterium | reverse complement strand
GCCCGGATGGCATAGTCGGCCTTTACAGAGACGCGCGTGCCGCACATTGTGATCGCAGGACCGGCACCCGGACCCTCACTCCCGGCGGGGTGCCGGCGCCCCGGAGACCTCCTGAAGGATGTGCTCCAGCTCCGGCTCCAGGACGAAGTTGGGGTACCCGTCGCCGTCGGCCAGCCCCGCCTCGACACCGGCCAGGGCCCTGTCGACGATGCCCTCGTTCACGGGCAGGCCGAGCTGCTTGAGCTTGTCCTCGATGACCCTCCGGGAGCGGTGGCTGCCCCAGGCGAGGCGTACGGAGCTGCCCACCAGGCCGGCCGTGATGCAGCCTCCCGCCGGCGGGAAGATGTCACTGTCCCGCCCTGCGCGGACGTAGGGCGCGACCATGTGGGGCAGTTCGCGCAGGAAGGCGTGCGATCCCACCAGCGCCTTGAGGGGTGGGACCGGGAAGCCCGAGACCTCGGCCACGACGTTGGAGAGATGCTGCAGGGACTCGGTGCGGATGCCCGTCGAGATCCCGTACAGGACCTCCAGGCTGACCACGACCTCCTCCAGGGCGGCGAAGCCGGCGCGGTAGGAGATGCCATTGACGGAGACGTCGGGGTGGGCCCCGGCGCTCGCGGCGGCGATGGCCACGGAGCTCGCCAGACCGAAGTCGTCGTGGACGTGCAACGTGATGGTGATCGGCTTGGTCAGACGCGCGCGCAGGCGCCGCAGGAACACCTTGATCGCCTCGGGAGAGAAGGTGTTGGCGGAGTCGGCGAGTCCGAGGCGGATCGCCCCGTGGGCGATGGCCACGTTGCCGATGCGCACCAGGTGTTCGAAGTTGCTGCGCCCGATATCCGACGCATCGACTGCGGCGNNGCTGCTCGATCTGGCGGTCGCGGCCGGCTGCGCTCCGCGGGTCGCGCAGCCCGATCCCGAAGGTCTCAGCCCCGATCGCCTGGAGCTGGTCGATCAGCTTGGTCGTCTCCGCGAAGTCGACCTCGGTGCCCCACACGGGGTTGACGAGGACCCGGTCCGAGCACACCGTGGAGTGGAAGGCGAACTTGCGCGCGAGGACCGCCTTGGCGACCTCCAGCTCGAGCGCGTCCGGCTGGTCGCCGCCCCAGAAGTCGACCATTAGGTGGTTCTCGCGGACGCCCGCCTCCTCCAGCGCCTCGGCGACGCGAAGCAGGCCGTCAACCGTGGGGCGGAGGCCCGCAGTGTAGAGGATCTTCCGCAGCGTGCTGTCGAAGATGTTGAGCGGCTTGGGAAAGTCGAAGTCGGCGGCGACCTCGGGGTCGAAGTTCAGGGGGCTGATCCAGTGGCGCCCCGGGACATATGCGGGTGCCTCATAGAGGTTCTCGTCGTTGACGTCGTGCGGTTCCGGGCTCATCGGGTGACTCCTTCTCGTGATGTTTGTGGCTTCGTTTCGGTGGCGGTGGCGATGTACTCCTCTTCGGGCTCGCTGGCTGTGGAACCCCCGTCCCTGTCCGGCGCACCGGCGCCCGGGCCGTCCGGGGAGGTCTCGGAGTTGCCGCTGCCCGCCTGCTGGGCGGCGGCGGCCGCCCGCCGCGCCGCCGCGCGGCTCGAGCGCTTGGTCATGACGACCACGCCCATCAGCGCGACGGCGGCCAGGAGCAGCGCCAGCGAGATCGGATGGGTGAGGAAGGTGACCGGGCTGTCGTTGGAGAGGATCAGGGAGAGGCGCAGGTTGCGTTCGATGATCGGCCCGAGGATGGCGCCGAGCACGATGGTCGGTCCGGAGTAGCCAAAGCGTCGCACCAGCAGCCCGAGTCCGCCGAAGACCAGGAGCACGCCAACGTCGAACATCGTGCCCCGGTTGGCATAGGCGCCCACCGTGCAGAGCACGATGATCGAGATCCCGATGATGGGCGCGGGCAGCGAGATCATTTTGGCCCAGGCGTTGGTCGTGACCATGCCCAGCAGCCAGAGCAGGCCGGTGCCGAAGAATAGCCCCAGGAACACCGTGTAGACGGTGACCGGGTTGCGCGCCAGCGGCTCCGGGCCCGGTGTCAGGCCCGCGATGAGCATGGCCCCGAGGATGATCGCGGAGGTCGGCGTGCCCGGGATGCCGAGGGCGAAGGTGGGGATCAGGGTGGCGTGCATCACCGCCGCGTTGGTGGCCTCGGGAGCCGCGATCCCCTCCGGCGAGCCCTTCCCGAACTGCTCCGGGTGGCGCGAGGGCGCCTTGGCCACGTTGTAAGAGAGGAAGGGCGGGACACTCCCGGCCATGCCGGGGAGGAGGCCGGTGAAGAAGCCGATCACGGTTCCGAGGCTGGCGGGTTTGAGCACCGAGCGGAATTCGCGGAATGTGAGCCAGACCCGTCCGCGCTGCTGCGGAACGGCGGTCCCGGTGCTCCGATCGCCCACCAGCATGCGCACCGCCTCCGGGATGGCGAAGAGCCCGATCAGCATGGGGGCGAGTGGTATGCCCCCGGAGAGGAGGATGTTGCCGAAGTCGAACCGCGGCAGCCCGGTCACGGAGTCCAGGCCGATGGTCCCGATTAGCACGCCGATCGCGACCCCGATGATGCCGCGCCGCGGCGCGCCCCCGACCAGGAAGGCGATTGCGGTGAGCCCCAGGATGCCGAGCGCCGCGTACTCGGTCGGGCCGAGCAGGAGAGCCCACGACGCGACGATGGGAGTGACCAGGATAAGCAGGATGGTGGTGATGACCCCGCCGTAGGTGGCGGACCACAGTGAGTAGGCGAAGGCCTTGGCGGCACGGCCGGCCCGGTTCAACTGGTAACCGTCGAGGATGATCGCCGCGGAATTCGGAGACCCGGGTGTCGACACCGCGATCGCGGTGATCGAGCCGCCGTACTCTGCCGCCTGGTAGAGGGTGGTGTAGAAGATGAGCGCCTCCGCGGGGGGGAGGAAGAAGCTGAGTGGCAGCAGCAGCGCGATGCCGCTCAGGGGTCCGATGCCTGGGAGCGCACCCACCAGGATTCCGGTCACGGTTCCCGCCACCAGGCAGAGCAGCCCGATGGGCGTGAAGAGATGGGCGGCGGCCTGACCGAGGACGACTGCGAGGTTCACGCGCTCACTCTCCGGGGGTGGACCATGCCGGTCCGGGAAGGGGGACGTTGAAGACGTGCACGAAGAGGAGATACAGGCCCACCGACGCGACGGTTCCGGCGACACAGACGCCTAGTCGCATCTTTGGTTGCAGTGGTCCGGGCAGGCTCAGCCCGATGCACATGAGGATGGATGCGATGACGAAGCCGAGCACCGGCATCAGGAAGAGGTAGGCGCAGAGGATGACCGCAGTGATGGCCACCGGCAGGCGGCGCAGCCGGACCCAGGTGTTGGTGCCACGCTCAGGCCGCACCACGCCCCAGGCGCCCAGCACGATGAGCAGTATCCCGACGATCATCGGGACGAGCCACGGGCCGGCCACCGTACCGAGGTCAAAGGTGGTGCTCTCGGCGAGCACGTACACGCCGAGAGCACCGATGATGCCGGAGACGACGCGGTCGGCTGCCACGAGCGTTACTCGCTGCCTTCGCGTCCAGTTCGATGCACGTTCGTGCTTCAGCCCGCGCTCGACGGAGACGGAGCAGTGGCTGAAGACGCGGATGGGGTGGTGAGGTACTCCTTGTCCAGGGTCTCGTAGAGGGTGAGCGTCGCTTGGTCGTGCGCGACCACTCCGGCGGTGTCCAGGAAGTCGGGCAGCTGGGTGTTGGTCTTCTCGTAGTTCTTCCAGGCCGACGATGCGAACACCTTGGCGCTCGCGGCCTCCAGCTGGGAGACGATCGAGGCGGGCGTCCCCTTGGGGGCGAAGATCCCCTTGAGGCTGTAGGCGGTGATGTCGTAGCCGGAGGAGACGAAGGTCGGGGTGCCCGGGAGCGGCGAGTACGAGTCGCCGGTGGCAGCGACGGCGAGCGTCCGCAGCTGGCCTGCCTGCTGCTCCGGGAGGTAGGCGCTGGGCGTCACCAGGCCGAAGTTCACGGTGCCGTTCAGGGTGTCGGTGGCGGNNGTAGGCCACGTGGTTGGGACCGACGTCACCGGTGGCCGCCACCGAGAGAGAGCCCGGGTGAGCCTTGGCGTAGCTGACGAGCTGGGCCACGGTCTGGTAGGGGCTGGAGGCCGCCGTGATCAGCCCGACCGCCTCGCCGTCGAACTGGTCGATCGGCGAGATGTCGGTGAAGTTGTACGGGATGAGGTTCTGGGCGATGAGGTCGGCCATGGTCCCGTCCGCCTCGTAGAGGAGCGTGTACCCGTTGGCCGGCTGGGACATCACCTGGGCGACACCGACCGCACCGCTCGCACCCGGGTCGTCCTCGATGGCGACCGACCAGCCGAACTGCTGCTCCAGGTCGTCGCCCAGCTCACGCGCCTCGATGTCGAGGGATGAACCCGCGGTCACCGGCACCACGAGGGTGATCGGCTGGACCGGGTAGGGGATGGGGGTGGCCGTGGCGCTCGGCACGTCGGTGCGCGCGGGCAGGGCGCTGGTGCCGCAGGCGGCC
>PLOF01000133.1:37010-51176 GCA_003142035.1 Candidatus Dormiibacterota bacterium | reverse complement strand
CCGACGTCGAAGTTGAAGAGCACCGTCTTCTCGATCTCGTCGTAGTCGCGGCCCTCGGTCTCGCAGTGCTGGCGGAGCACGTCGAGCTTGTGGTCGAGGTCGGGCCCGGGGAAGAGGTTGCAGGCCTGGGCGTAGCGGGCCACCAGGCGGAGCGTCTTGCGCTCGCCGGAGCCGCCGATGAGGATCGGCGGGTGGGGGCGGCTGATCGCCTGGGGGGAGTTCAGGGTGCGCTCCAGCTTGGCGTGGGTGCCGGTGAAGGGACCGTCGTCGCCACTCCACATCTGCAGGCAGATCTTGAGCGCGTCCTCCAGCAGCTCAAACCTCTCCGCGATCGGCGGGAAGTTGAGCCCCAGGCCCCGCGACTCCTCCTCGTTCCAGGCGGCGCCGATCCCGAGCATGGCCCGGCCGCCTGACAGGACGTCGAGGGTGGTGACGGCCTTGGCGAGCAGGCCGGGCTGGCGGTACACCACCCCGGTCACGAGCGTGAGCAGCTTGACCCGTGCGGTGTGCGCAGCCAGGTATCCGAGGGTCGTGTAGGCCTCCAGCATCTCGTGCTCGGGGGGGCCGACACCCCGGATCTGGAAGAAGTGGTCCATCACGCTGACGCGGTCAAAGCCCGCCTCCTCGGCGGCCTGGGCGACGCGTGCGAGGTCGTGCCCGAGGCTGTCCGGCCCGCTGGGCCAGGTGTAGTCCGGGATGTGCAGACCCAGCTTCATGGCGCTGAACCTCCTGTGGCGAGTCGGGCGGCGTGGGCGGCGAGCAGCCGTGCGGAGAGGGCCGGATCGACATTACCCCCGGAGAGCACCACGGCGATGCGCGAGCCGGCGGGGGAGGGCGGGATGCGCCCGGCCATGAGCGCTGCGACGCCGACGGCTCCGGAGGGCTCGACCACCAGGTGGAGCCGGCTCCAGACCGCGAGCATCGCCTCCTCGATCTCGGCCTCGGTGACGGTCACCACCTCGTCCACCAGCCGGCGCCGGACGATGACCTCGAAACCGTGGTCACCGATGCTCAGGCTGCGCAGGCCGTCGGCGATGGTCGCCGGGGTTGCAGCCAGCCGCTCGTGACGGCCGCTCCGCAGGGAGGAGGCGGCGTCCGCCGCCAGCTCGGGCTCCACCCCGATCACCCGGACCTCGGGCCGGGCTGCCTTGACCGCGATGGCGCAGCCGGAGATGAGGCCGCCTCCGCCGACGGGACAGACCACCGTGCCGAGGTCCGCCATATCGTCGAGGAGCTCGAGCCCGATGGTCCCCTGGCCGTGGATGGTGTCCCAGGCGTCGAAGGGGTGGATCATCGCCAGCCCGGTGCGCTCCTGCAGCTCGCGGGCGCGCTCCTCGCGGTTGGCACCGGTCACTCCCTCGCTCACCACCCTTGCGCCGAGAGCCCGCACCGCGGCCACCTTGATCGGGTTCGACCCCTCGGGCATGACCACGGTGCAGTCGAGACCCAGGGTGCGAGCGGCCAGGGCGACCGCGTGGCCGTGGTTGCCCGAGCTGACCGTGATCACGCCGCGCGCATCCGGCGAGCTGCCGAGAAGGGAGAGGGCGGCGTTGAAGGCGCCTCGCACCTTGAACGAGCCGGTCGGCTGGAGCATCTCCGGCTTGACGGCGACACCCGCGACGAGCTCGTCAGCCGGGAGAGTGGGCGTTCGGCGCACCTGGCCCGCGATGCGCGATGCCGCCGTGTGGATCGCGGCGGCGTGCTCGGCCAGGAACCCGTCGTTGTCGCCCAGATCCGCAGCTGCGTCAGGCTCGGTCACCACATGCTGAGGCTACCCGCCCGACCCCGCCTCCTGCTCGGTGGACGCGAGGGGGCGGTCGTCGGCCCACCCGACCGGCTACCCGATCAGGTCGCTCAGGTCGCCGTTGCTCGCCTGGGCGGCGGCACCGAGCAGGGGCAGGCCGTAGGCGTCCTCGATGCTGCGCAGGACGCCGAAGTGGTTGCCGGCGGTCGCCACGTTGCCGTGGCCCTGGGCATTGGCTGAGATCACCGTGAGCGGTACCGTCCCGCCGACGCCAGTGGTCAGCGGGCCGTTGTCCACGGTGATGATGACTGTCCCGTCGGCAGCGAACCACGAGGACGAGAGCACCGACGGCAGGGTGGCGCTCAGCCACGCGTCAATCTGTGAGTTTTCTCCGCCCGTGGTGCAGACGTCGTGACCGTCGTCGCACAGGTTCGGGGTGATCCACACGAAGTCGGGCGCGCTGGTCGAATCCAGGGTCGTGACCATGGAGGAGACGCCCGGGTAGGGGCGGACGTCGCATGCGTTCGGCGGCATGTCGTCCTGGTAGTAAACCCAGGGGTCATGCCGGCGGACGTACTCAGTGGGGTCGGCGCCGTGGGTGAGGTCGGTGTCGCACGCGGTGGGCATCGATTCCATGTAGGCGGTCCAGGGGATGCCTGCCGAGGTCAGCTGCCCGCCCAGGTCCTGGGAGGTGATGCTGTCAGGCAAGCAGCTGTTGTTGGTGCAACCCTGCATGGAGCCGCCGGTGATCGCCAGGTAGTTGGGGAGGCTGTACGGTTCCTCGATGCCCGACCAATTGGTCATCGAGGCGTACTCCGAAGCCAACGAGCACCAGTAGGGGTCGGGAGCTCCGGCGTTGCAGGTTCCGAGGGTGCCCGCGTAACCCTGGCTCTCCTCCATGATCACGAGGATGTGCGGGTAGCCGCCCGCGGGGGCCGGTCGCGGGGTGGTTGCCTGGGTGCCACACCCGGCCACCGACCCGAGCACGGCCAGCGCGGCCACCACCACGCGGCCGTGCCCTCGCAGCGGTGCCCGACGTCTCACCTGATCAGCCTGTCACGTCTTCCGCCGCCGCGGCGATCGGCCGCCGAACGGGGATCGAGGCGATACAGGTTCGCTACCAGGGGGTTTACCTCCGGAGATGATGTCGAGGTAGTTGGGCGGTGACGCGTGCTCAGCCGCAGTGCGCCGTCACTACGCCGGTGGCTCCAGCGCCTCCAGGCGCAGCTCGAGCGGCGGGTGGGTGCCCGCGATGACCCGATCCCAGCCTGACTGGCCCGGTTCCAGCTCCCCGAGCAGGCTGAGCGCGCCGTGGAGCGCCTCGCCCCGGCCGGTCGCCGCCACCGCGGCGTCGGTCGCAAACTCCTGGTCCCGCGAGGCGACGGCGACGATCGGCCGGATGATGAGCCGGACCAGCAGCCAGGCCGGCCACAGCACCACCCATCCGACCAGCGCGATGAGCCCATTCCCCTGTTGGGTCAGCCGGTAGCCGGCGTTGTAGAGGAGCACGAGGGGCAGACCGCAGCAGCGGACCAGCAGGTCGCCCACGCCGTCACCCACCGCCCAGTGCTGGAGACCGTGGCAGAGCACCGCATCGAGGACGGCGTCACCGGCCGGTCCGTCCTCGATCTCGTCGCCGAGGAGGCTGCGGCCGATGACCACATGGCGGGCGCACACCCGCACTCGCAGGTCATCACCGTCCGCCATCAGCACGAGCGGGAGCGACACCAGGCCCAGGTCCGCAGCCCCGACCTCGAGCAACGGCATCACTCGGGACGCCTCGCGCCGGCTCATGCGGCGGAAACCGCGGAGGCGGAGCAGCCAGGGCTCCAGACCCACTCAGGCCATGAGCAGCGCCAGCGACGCCAGCAGACCTCCGCAGAGCGCGCCGAGAAACTGCAGGGGCTCGTTGACGACCAGCGAGACGAGGCTCGACACCAGCCCGGCACCGGCACCCCGGAGGGCGCCTCCGGCGACCGAGAGCGCGGCCCCACCCGGACTGCCGCCGTTGCTGCCCACGAGGGCCGCGCTGATCGAGGAGCCGATCGCGGAGAGGAGCGCGCCGCTCAGGGCATCCGCCACCAGCAGCCAGACCGCGAGCCACACGCCGGACCAGGCGCAGACCAGGGCGACCGCTGCCGCCGTTCCGCGCCTGCGGACTCCGGCCGGCATCCACCTGGCCGTCCCCGTGTGGCCGGCCGGACTGCCGCGTGGGCTTGGCGCGCCCGGCGCGGGTGGGGGAGGGGCATATTCGACGGGAGCGGTCATGCCGCGCCCGCCGACACGGGCTGGAGCACCCGGAGGGTGGCCACACGCCGGCCGCCGACGATGCTCAGGACCACCGCCTCGCCCGTCGCCAGCTGCTTCATCACGTTCGGGTCCACGGTGTACCGGTCGATCGCGCGCACTGACCGCCGGGCGGCCTCGCCGTCGTCGCCGATGGTCCGGGTGACCTGGACGCCGCGTCGGGTACCGATGACGCGGGCGACCGCCTCGGCGTCGTCGGGGCCGATCCGGTGGGCGATGACCACGCCGGCGCCGAGCAGGGCGCTGCGCAGCGCGTGCGCGGTGCGCGGGTCCGGGAGCTGCTGGGTGCTCACCACCGTGCTGACCCGCGCCTCCCGCGCCTGACGCAAGAGGTCGTTGATCTGCTCGGGATCGTCCAGTGCCGCGAACTCGTCGAGGAGCAGCATCGCCGGTGCCGCATCGGGTTGCCGGAGCCGCTCGAAGGCCGCCTGCTTGAGGTCCTGAATCAATACCCGGGCCATCAGCGCGGTGTCCTGGCTGACCGCGAGGGCGGGCAGGCTGATGTACGTGACCCCGGGGGAGGCGAGCGCAGCGGGGAGATCCAGCTGCGGACCGTCGCCGTCGAAGACGGCCCCGTACTCGCCATGAAGGAGGGCACCGAGACGGCTCCGCATCCCTTCGAACGCGTCGGCGGTGACGCCGCCCCGCTTGGCCAGGTCAGCCAGGTCGTCGGCCAGCTCCGGGGTGACATCGCGCGCACGGTGGGCGAGGCCCGGCATCCGGGTGCGGTCGAGCTCGCGACGCAGCCTCCTGATCGTCACCGGCTCGCCCAGTGCTTGGAGGATGCCCACCAGGATGGAGATCGTCTCCATGGCGATCACCCGGTACACCTGGCCGGCCGGCCCGTGGGTGAAAGCCGAGACCAGTTTGTCCGCGACTTGGGCCCGGCTGCCCACCGCGCAGGGGTTGTAACCGAGCGTGGCCGGGGCGCCCGGGACCACATCGCGGTAGTCGAGACCACTGGCGGTGGCCAGCCGCCGGGCCGCGGCGCGCAGGCTCGCTCCCTTGGCGTCGATGACAAGCAGGGCCACTCCGCACGCGACGGCCCCCTCCGCGAGGCGCTCCGCGGTGGTCGTCTTCCCGGAGCCGGTCAGACCGAGCAGGGTGACGTGCTGCGCCAGGCTCTCGGGGACCGCGATGTCGAAGGGCTTCCGAGCCACGCCCTCGACGCCGAGCCGGATGTGCCCGGCGGGATGCGCGGAGGCGTCACGCGGCGGGGATGGAGGTGGCCCCGGAGTCCGCGGGGCGCGGCCAAACGGCGGCATTCGGCGGGGGATCGTCTCACGTAGACCGATCGCCTTTGTGCAGCCGGGGGTCGATCAGGTGTTCCAGCCCTCTCTCGTCCACCAGCGTCCGCATTCGGGCCACCGCCGTCTCGCTGGGGAGGTACCACCAGACGGTGTCGACGTCGCGGTCCACCGCGTATGCGCCGGCGAGCATCTCGAGCCGGGCCGAGCGCTTCGGGGTCAGGTCCAGCTCGATGGCGATCCGCGTGCCGGCCGCCAGCTGGAGGATGCCGTCGGGCACCCGGCGCTGCCGCTCCCAGCGCCCGCCGGCGCGGGCGGCCCGCATCCGGTCCCTGCGCAGCTCGCGCTCGGTCGTCCAGGCACTCCCGGGATGGGCGGCGAGCAATTGCTCCGAGAGATCGACCAGGGCCAGGTTGTGAGCGATCCGGGCCAGGTCGAGCGAGGCCGGCGCCAGGTCGCAGCCGGCGAGCCGGGTGCCCGCCGGTGTGGCACGCACCACCGGTGGGGCGGCCACCAGCACGCGGTCCCTGACCAGCAGTCCGGCGGACTCCAGCGCGCGGAGCCGGCGGAGCGCCAGCGGCGGAGCGGTGAAGAAGCGCGTGGCGAGCTGCTCGGGGGTGACCATGCCGTGGCGTGCTGCGAAGCGGAGGACGTCGAGATCGCGCGGTGTGAGCCGCAACGGTCAGCCTCCGATCACACGCATGCCGCGAGACGGTAGCGCGGCGGTGTCGGCCGCTGCGTGAGCACGCCAAGGCTGCCGGCAGAGGGCGAGACCGCACACCTCGCGCGCACCACCCTGGAGCCGGAGCGCCCGGGCCACCTCGTCCAGGGTCCGGCCGTCGGTGAAGACATCGTCGACGACAAGGATCCGCCTCCCGCCGGTCCGGCTCCGATCGGGCACGTGGAGGACGGGGCGGAGCTGTTCCTCGGCGACCCGGCGGCGCTCTCGGTGATCGAGCCAGGCGAGCCGCGGGGTCGGCTGAGTCTTGACGATGGCGGGGACGGGACCGGTGTCGAAGGGCCAGCCCCCTCCATCGCGGACCTGGCGTGCGGCCTCGACCAGCATGGATCGCGTGTGGTCGAACTCGCGTCCGCTCCGCCCCACGAAGGTCGGGCTGGCAGTGATGAGGTCAAAGGGCTCGACCAGGTGGCGCCGTCTCTCCATCAACCCGGCCAGCATCCCGCCGAAGACGGGGGCCCACTCCCGCGCCCCGCGGTACTTGTAGGCGTTGAGGGCCACCTCCAGGGGGCCCGACCGTTCGGCTGCCGCGATGCTCCAGCGGAACCAGCGCGCGCTGCTGGCGCAGAGCGGGTTGGGGCAGCGTGACGTCCCCGCCATCAACGGCCGTTCGCACACCCGGCAGCGGCCGAGCGCCGGTTCGGGGGCGGCAGGGGGCGGGGGTGGTCCCGTCATGGTGGCAACGAATACACAGGATAGACGGTAGCGGAGCGACGGCTGCATCCGTTCCTGGAGTCGGGCCGGGTTGGCGTCCGCCCTCCTCGGCCGGCTCAGTGGAGGAGGTCCACCACCTCGCGGGCCGCCGCGGACATCTCCGGGTTCAACTGGTGGAAGGTCCAGATGCCCCGGCGCGTGGAGACGATCAGCCCGGCCTCGCGCAGCTTCGCCAGGTGATGGCTGATCGTCGGCTGGCCCAGGTCAAAGGCCGCCGTGAAGTCGCAGACGCAGACCGGCTGGGTGGCCTCGGCGAGCATGTGGATCATCTGCAGCCGCGTCGTGTCACCCAGGGCGCGGAAGACGGCTGCGCACTCCTCGGCGTCGGGCCCGGGGATGCGGGGCGCCACGGGTTGGCAGCAGCCCCGGGTGCGCAGGGGGATCGCGTCACGGACGGGGGTCTGGGTGGCGCCGGGCATGGCCTCATTGTACGCATTGACAACCATCGATGAGACCCGGTATGCTCCGGGCGACTGATCGACATATATCGATGTGAGGAGACGTGATGGGAGTCACGGGGAGCGACCAGGCGGAAGGGGAGAGGGTTCGCGAGGCGGTCCGGGAACGCTACGCGTCGGCCGCCAACGCGGTCGCGTGCCGCGGAGTGGCGGCCGAATCCGTGCTGCCCACGACCGACACCGGCGCGTCGTGCTGCGGGGCTGCGGGCACCGTGGCGCCCTCGTGCTGCAGCCCCACCGCGCCCGCCGATGTGAGCCGTGACCTTTACTCGGTTGACGAGGTGTCCGCACTGCCGCCCACGGCCGTTCTCGCCTCTCTCGGCTGTGGCAACCCGACGGCCCTGGCCGAGCTGAAGCCCGGAGAGGTGGTGCTCGACCTCGGCTCCGGCGGCGGCATCGACGTGTTGCTCTCGGCACGGAGAGTCGGGCCCACGGGCTTCGCCTTCGGCGTCGACATGACCGACGAGATGCTGGAGCTGGCCGCGCGCAACGCCGCCGAGGTTCAGGCGACGAACGTCAGGTTCCTCAAGGGCACGATCGAGGAGATCCCGCTGCCCGCGGAGGCGGTCGATGTGGTCATCTCCAACTGTGTCATCAATCTGAGCGCTGACAAGGGCAGGGTTCTGCGCGAGGCGTTCCGCGTCCTGCGACCCGGGGGGCGCTTCGCGGTCTCCGATGTGGTGGTTGAGGGGGAGCTCCCCGACGATGTCCGCCGGAGCACGGAGCTGTGGGTCGGCTGCCTCGCCGGAGCGCTCGAGGAGGACACGTACCGCGGGTTGCTCGTGGGTGCCGGGTTCGAGAGCGTGGCCTTCGAGGTGACCCGCGACTACACCGCCGAGGACGCCGGCCAGGTGGCCGGGGCAGCCGGAGAGCGGGCGCTTGCCGAGGTGCACGAGGGTGGAGGGCGGGTGGTCAGCGCCTTCATCCGGGCCCGTAAGCCGAGCCGCGCATGATGGAGGTACTTCCATGAGAGGGGATGACGCGCCGCCAGTGCCCGAGGTGCTCTTCGTCTGCATCCACAACGCGGGACGATCCCAGATGGCGGCGGGGCTCCTCGACCATCGTGCCCGCGGGCGGGTGCGGGTGCGCTCGGCGGGCTCCCAGCCCGCGGCTCAGCTCAACCCGGCGGTGGTCACGGCCATGGCCGAGCTCGGACTGGACATCTCGCGGGAGTTCCCCAAGCCACTCACCGACGACGCCGTTCACGCCGCCGACGTGGTCATCACGATGGGCTGCGGGGACGCCTGCCCCTTCTTCCCGGGCAAGCGTTATCTCGACTGGGAACTGGAGGATCCCGCGGGCAAGCCGCTCGCCACGGTCCGCCGCATCCGCGACGAGATCGACGCCCGGGTGCAGGCGCTGCTGGCGGAGCTGGTCGGGGACGGCGGAGAGGGCTGAGCCGGCAAGAGAACCGCGCCCGGCGAGGGGCCGGCTGCTCAGGCCGCCGTCATCGCCAGCAGCGCGGTGACCGTGATCCAGTTGCGCGCGGTGGCGGCAACCTTGAACCCGCGCCCGGCCAGCAGGGTGGCGAGCCGGGAGCGGGCGATGCCCTCCGGGTGCCAGGCGTAGATCTCGCGGCCGCTGACGGCGAATCGCTCCTCCGGGGTCGCCACCGCGGTCAGTCGGGCGGCGATGCCCGGATCGGGCGCCGACTCGAGGAAGGTCACCTGGTAGCGGCGGGGGTCGGCCGCCGCCTCCGGCAGCGGGTTCGCGCCCACCACCGCCGCCAGCTCAAGGTGCGTACGCACCACTGTGCGGATCTGGAGGCCGAAGCGGTCCGCGATCAGCGCCTCGCATCGTCGTGCCGCCGCCTCGGGCGAGCCGGACGAGGAGAGCACCACGTTGCCGCTCTGGAGGTAGGTGGCGACGTCAGCGAAGCCGTCCCCGACGAGCAGCGTACGCAGCTCGGCCATCGGGATCCGGTTCTTGGGGCCGATGTTGATACCGCGCAGGAGGATGGCGCAGCGGGCCATGGTCATCCGGTCTCCTCCGCGGTCACCGGGTCGGCGTGGCGTTGGGGAGGATGAAGAACCCCGCCACCTGGCCCGCCTCGTCGAAGACCACCCGTCCCGTGGCGTGGCGCAACCGGACGCCGCGCCGGAAGTCGAGCGGGGCGTGGAAGGTGAGGGGCACCTCGACCATGGTGTGCTCGCCGAGCCCGATGACACGCGGGGCCCCGATGTCAACCGCCTCCGCAGCCTTGCCCGGGATCTGCCCCCGGACCGAGGCGAGCAGCTCGACCGAGCAGCCGTCGAGCATCCGCTGGTTGAAGTGCGCGCGCAGCTCCTCCCATCTGCGGTCAAGGAAGTGTTCGAGAAGCTCCACCGCCTTGGGACCGGCGCTGCGCATCGGTCGTGGCGGCACCGGGGCGGAGCCGGTGTCGGCGGGGGCACCGCCAAAGCGCTGCAGCACCGCCTGGCGGGTGACGTGAAGCACGTCGCCGATCTCCGCCCAGGTGCGCCCGTCGCTGCGGGCCCGGACGACCAGTCCACGCTGAATGTCTTCGACCACGACCCCGAGGCTTCGGGCGGCGGCCAGCGCGACCATGACCGGGTCGCCCTCCACCGGCTCGTCGCCGCGCAGCACGCGGACCATCAGCTCCGCGTTGGCCTGCGCCATCCGGGCCATCACCTGACGATCGACCTCGAGCGCCGAGGTCAACGAGGAGGCTCCCGGCGAAAGGGCGGGGGCGGTGCCTGCCGGAATCGCCCGCTTCGGATGTGCTCTCGGTGCACTCGGAGTGACCGGCGGTGTGCGTCCTGCCACGCTTGTCAAGGTACCTTACCTGCAGCCGCCAGTCAAGGTGACTTACCAGTGCTCTCCGCGCCATGATCGTGGCCCGGGCGATCTCTCGAGCCCTTGATCAGCCGGGGGGGATCCGTGTATTGTCCGACCGACAGTCGGTCTGACAATTGGAGGCAGCCAGCCTTGCCCCGGACGGTGAACGTTGAGGCGCGCGCCATCCGGCGCGAGGCGTTCGTCGAAGCGGCCCTCCGACTCATCCAGACCAAGGGCTACGAGCAGATGAGCATCCAGGATGTCCTCGATGAGCTCGACGCCTCGAGGGGTGCCTTCTACCACTACTTCGCGTCGAAGCTCGCACTGCTCGAGGCCGCGGTCGACCACATCGTCGCGGCTGCCATGGAGGCGGTGGCCCCGATCGTCGCGAACCCCACCCTATCCGCCCCGCAGAAGCTGGAGCGCCTCTTCTCGGGTATCGCCGGGTGGAAAGCCGAGCGGAGGGAGCTCATGCTCGCGCTCCTCGAGGTCTGGTACTCGGACGACAACGCGATCGTCCGCGACAAGGTGCGGCGGAGCACCGTCACCGGCCTCGTGCCCCTGCTCTCCGTGATCGTCGAGCAGGGAAGGGTCGAGACGGTATTCTCGACGAGCTCCCCGGACGGCGCCGCCCGCGCCGTCGTGGCCCTGCTCCTCGGAGCCCAGGACATGGCCGGCGAGCTGTTCTTCACCCGGCAGGCGGGCGAGATCCCCTTTGAGATGGTGGCGGCGCGGTTTGCGGGGCTGGCGGAGGCGCTCACTCGGGTGCTGGGGGCTCCGATCGGATCGTTGTCGCTGATCGACGATGCCACGCTGCGGCTCTGGTTCTCCTGACTGGCGCAGCGAGATGACCCGTGTGACCCGTGGATTGATCAAGAAGCAGGGGCGCCGTGGTGGCGCCACGAGGAGGTAGCTGGGCATGGCCAACGCGATCTGGACCGAGGGGCTGACCAAGGATTACGGGCAATCGCGCGGCCTTTTCGATCTCGGACTGGAGGTCGCCGCCGGCGAAATCTTCGGCTACCTGGGCCCGAACGGCGCCGGCAAGACCACCACCATCCGCCTGCTCATGGACATGATCCGTCCCACCGGCGGGCGGGCCGAGATCTTCGGGGTCGACTGCCAGTCCCACCCCGTCGAGGTCAAGCGCTTGGTCGGCTACCTGCCCGGTGAGATGCCCCAGTGGGGCGGGCTGCGCGGGAGGGATGTCGTCGCGTACGTCGGCGGCCTGCGCGGTCACATTGATCCTGGTCGGGTGTCCGGGCTGGCCGAGCGTCTCGAACTCGACCTCGGCCGCCGCTACCGCGAGTACTCGTCGGGCAACAAGCGCAAGCTCGGCCTGCTGCTCGCCTTCATGCACCCCTCGCGACTGCTGGTGCTCGACGAGCCGACCAATGGCCTGGATCCCCTGATCCAGCAGGAGTTCTACCGGCTTGTCGAGGAGGCCCGGGCGGAGGGCACCACCGTCTTCCTCTCCTCGCACGTCCTCTCCGAGGTGGAGCGGGTCTGCGAGCGGGTGGGCATCCTGCGGCGGGGCCGGCTGGTCCAGGTCGCGCGCCTCGACGAGCTCCACCACCTCCGCTATCACCGCCTGGAGGCCGACTTCGTCGGGGAGGTTCCGGTGGAAGCGGTGCGCGCCCTCGATGGGGTCGAGCAGGTGACCGTCGAGGACCACCACCTGAGCTGCGCGGTGCGCGGCGGCTTCGGGCCCCTCCTCCAGGTTCTGGGGAAGGGCCAGGTGCTCAACCTGGTCACCCACGAGCCCACCTTGGAGGAGGTCTTCCTCGCCTACTTCCGCGACGAGCCGGTGAATGCGCCGGTGGCTCCCGGAGCCGCCGCATGACGGCCGCGGCTCCGGCGGCGGACACTCCCGTGCCGGTGACCGCCCGCGGCGGCGAGGGGGGCGGCATCAGGACGATGGTCCGCTACGCGCTGCGCACCCATCGCTGGGCCTTCGCCGGCGTCGCCTTCATCGGGTTCGTGGGGCCGTATTCGACCGGCGCGTCGTACGCGAAGCTCGCGGCGACCGCGGCCGCGCGTGCCTCGTTCGGGCGTCAGACCACTGCTCTCGGGCCGCAGCTCGCCTACCTGGTGCCGCTGCCGATCCGCCCGGACACCGTCGCCGGGTACCTCTGGTGGAAGGGTCTGACCTGGATGCCCCTGGTCGTTGCCGTGTGGGGACTTGCCGCCGCCACCGGACTGATCCGCAACGAGGAGGAGCGCGGTCTCATGGAGACCTGGCTGGCGGCCCCGTTCAGCCGGGTGCGGTTGCTCCTCTCCCGCGTGGGCGCATTCGCCGTCGCGGCCCTCGGAGCGGTCGTGATCACCGCCATCGGGACGCTCGCCGGGCTTGCCGCCGGCAAGGCCACCGTCGCCTTTCCCGCGCTGGCCGAGCAGGGCTTGTCTCTTCTCGGCATGACTCTCGCCTGCTTCGGGATCGGGCTGGCGGCCGCCCAGCTGGCATCCACGCGCCGGAGCGCGCTGGCCCTTGGCGGCGTGGTGATGCTCGCCCTCTACGCCCTGGACGCCCTGGCCCGAGTCAATCCGGGCCTGGATGGTTGGGCGACGATCTCGCCGTTCCACCTGGCGGACCTCACCACCGCGGTCGTCCCCGGTGGCCACTTCGCCGGAGCGGCAACGCTCGCCCTGTACGGCATCGCCATCGTGCTGATCGCCCTCTCTGCGCTCGGCTTCCAGCGTCGGGACCTGCTGGCCTCGCTGCTCCCGCGACGGGGCAGGGAGACGCAGGTGGTGCGGTCGGCCTCCACCGTCCCCCTGTTGCGGATCCCGGTGCTGCGAACCCTCTGGCAGCAGCGGGTCGGGCTCGCCGGGTGGGTGATCGGGAGCATCGCGGGGGCGGCCTTCATCGTCTCCATCGCACACAGCACCGGCAAGCTCCTGCAATCGGCCGGCGGCTTCAAGAGCTACTTCGCGGCGGCCGGGACCAGCTCAGCGGCGACCGCCGTGGTCACCTCCGTCTGGCTCAGCATCGCGGCCGTGATCGTCGCCGCCTACGCGATCACCCAGACCTCGCACTGGGCGAGCGAGGACGCCGGAGGGAGGTTGGAGATGGAGATCGCCCAACCCATCGCGCGCTGGCGGGTCGTTGCAGAGCGAGCCGTCACCCTCGTGGTGGGGGCCCTGGTCATGGCCGCGGTCGGATCCGTGGTGACCGGTGCGGTCGCTCCGAGCCAGGGTGTGCATCTCAACACCGGAGGACTCGTCACTGCGACGGCTCTACTGGCACTGCTCGCGCTCACCTTCGGCGCCGTGGGGGCGTTGGTCATCTCGCGTCTTCCCCGTGTCGCCGTTCCCGTGCTGGCGGTGGTCGCCGTGGGCGGTTTCTACATCCCCCTTTTCGCGCCGCTCTTCACGTGGCCAGGCTGGACCCTGGATCTCTCCCTCTTCCACCTCTATGGCACGCCGCTCACCACCGGGGTGTACTGGACCGGGCTGTGGGTGATGGTCGTGATCGTGGTGGTGGGCTTCGGTGGCGCCATGGCGGCGATGCGGGTTCGCGAGGTCGGCCGCTGACCTGACGCGGGCTCACATCCGAGGCCGTCCAGGCTGCGGCCATGCGCGCTCGAAGGGGCATGATCCGCTCCCAAACGGCAGCGGACCCGAGTAGGACCATCGTCAACGGAGGGCAGGAGATGGAAACGATCAGACTCAACAACGGCGTCGAGATTCCTGCCCTCGGTCTGGGGGTTTTCCAGACACCCCCCGACCAGACCCGGGACGCCGTCCGCAGTGCACTCGGCGCCGGGTACCGGCACATCGACACCGCGGCGGCTTACGGCAATGAGCGCCAGGTCGGCGAGGCGGTCCACAGCTCCGACGTGGACCGGTCGGAGGTCTTCCTGGAGACCAAGGTCTGGATCAGCGATTACGGATACGACGAGACGCTGCATGCATTCGAGAAGAGCGCCCGCAAGCTCGGTGTCGACCAGATCGACCTTCTGATCCTGCACCAGGCGCTGCCCTCGGGATTCGATCGAACCCTCGAGGCCTACCGCGCCCTGGAGACGCTGCTCGATGGCGGCGAGGTCCGCGCGATCGGAGTCAGCAACTTCATGGTCGTACACCTCACGACTCTCCTAGAACGCGCGACGGTGGTGCCGGCGGTCAACCAGATCGAGGCCCACCCCTACTTCGCTCAGCGACAGGTGCAGGACTTCG
>PLOF01000133.1:0-36949 GCA_003142035.1 Candidatus Dormiibacterota bacterium | reverse complement strand
GATCGACGGTCTGGACACCGGCCATCGCGGCGGCCCCGAGCCGGACGCGATCACCTTGGAGGCGTTCGGCCGCGAGATCCCAGAGGCCTGAGAGGTCAACGTTCGAGGTGCTCGCTTGCGCCTGACACCCACTACCCCAAAGGTGGGGGCGTGCACGTGCTTGGACCCCCAGTCTTCCTCTTCCCAGCCTCAACGCGGTCGACCCCGACCGCGCGAGCTCCGACGCAACGGGGAAGCGAACGTGGAGCGGGAGACGAGGCTCGAACTCGCGACCCCTACCTTGGCAAGGTAGTGCTCTACCACTGAGCTACTCCCGCGCGCGAGGGGGGAGTATACCGCGGGCCGCCGACCCCACCACCCCCTCCGCTCACCTCGGGGAGCGTCAGTCGGGGATGGCCGGGCACCCGCCGGCGGCAGCCCACGCGCTGGCCAGACGGAGCGGAGAAGAGGGGAGGGGGCCCCGGCCGGCGAGGTCAGGCGATGCCGGCCCGCTCTCCGAGCTCGCGCAGGCGCTCGAAGGTGTAGATACCGGTCGAGTGGCCGTCGCCCCACACCGCGTTGAGCCCGTAGGAGCCGACCAGCCCGATGTCCGCGAGCTCGTCCTCACCGGTGGCCAGCTCCGGCTGGCCAGCGAACCGTCCGGGGAGGCCCATCTCGCCGGCGCAGACCGCGCACGGGCAGGCACGGCGCAGCACCGCGAAGGGGATCAGGTGAGTGGTCCCGTCCCCCCATTCGATGAGGAGGGCGCGCTTGGCCTCGTCGTAGTCGAAACGCAGTGGCCGCGTGCGATCGGGAGCGGGAATCGGCATTGGTGAGTGGAGGTGCAGCGGGGCCGGGGTTTGCGGCGGTTAGCGGAGCAGGTTCTGCAGCTTCATGGCCAGGGCCATGTCGCCGCGGACCTTGAGCTTGCCGGTCATGAAGGCCATGGTGGGGTCGAGCTTCCCGGTGGCGAGGCCGACGAAGTCGTCTCCTGACATGGAAATGGTGGTGTTTGGGCTGTCAGGGGCCCCGGCACCGGCCTCGCCCGTCCCGTCCTTGAGCACGATGTGGTACGCGCCGCCCTCGTCGCCGCTCAGGTCAAACCGGTACGCGGCGTTGGTGGTGCCGGCCTTGACGGGGTCGGCCAGCCGGCGGTTGACTTCATCGAAGATCTCGTTGACGGTGGTCACGGACGGCATCCTCCTGGCGTGGGACGTTCTCTCTCGGCAGTCTCAGCGGGTCTCAGAGCAGGGTCTCGAGCTGCTCGGTCCTCGGTTGCCGCGACCGGGAGGCGCTCTCCGACGGGTCGGGCTCGTCGCTCGCGGGGTGCTCGACCAGGGCGATGACCCGGGTGGCCATGAACCGCCCGGTGCGCACCGCTTGCCCGCCACGGGTCACCTCGCTGACCTCGACCACGCCGCGGGCGGTGCTGACCTCGACCTTGCGGCCGGCGCGCGTGGCCACGATCTCGTACGTCTGCGCAGACCCGCCGGTGTCGATGACGATCTCGACCCGATCACCCTTCATGTCCGGATCGTACTCTGATCTCGCTCAGGGCACCCCGGCGGGCGCGATCGGCGGGTTCGGCGGCGACAGATCCCGCCGGCTCGGGGGGGTGGCTCGCCGTGGGCTACACTGCGACAACAGTGGAGTGGTGGATCTTTTGGGTCGTCGCGGCGGTCCTCTTGGCCGCGGGTGAGGTCCACACGCAGGCCTTCTACCTGCTCTTTGCGGCGGCAGGTGCAGCGGTCGCAGCCGTGCTCGGCGCCCTTGGCCTCGCCATCTGGTTGCAGGTGCTGGTCGGGGCCGCCGCCGCCTTTGGCGGCGTGTTCGCGATCCGGCCCGCGCTCAAGCGGGCGATGGAGGGGCGCATGACCGCCCCGTACCGGTTCCCCGGGCTCGCCGGGGGGCTGGTTGGTGCTCGCGCCGTCACCGTCGACGCGGTCGGCGATGAGCGCCACCCCGGCCACGCCACGCTCGGCAACGAGCGGTGGCTGGCCATCACCGACTCCCCCGAGCCGCTTCCCCCCGACACTCCGGTGGTCGTCGCCGCCGTGCGCGGCACCACACTTCTCGTGCGCGCCAGCGGCGCGCCCCGTCTGCAATAGGCTCGGGTTCCGCTGATGATCCCGAGCAACATCTGAGGAGCTGACCGGATGGGCCTGTTCATCGCACTCGGCGTCGTCGTCCTTCTGGTGCTGGTCATTCTCGGCACCGCCGTGAACCTGGTCCAGCAGGGTTTCAACGGAGTCATCACACGGTTCGGCCGGTATCACAAAGAGGTCGGCTCCGGCATCTGCCTCATCTGGCCCTTCTTCGACCGGCTGGTCCGGGTCGACATGCGTGAGACCCCTCGCACCGGCGACCGGCAGGACGTCATCACCCGTGACAACGTCGCCGTCGCCGTCAACGCCACCATCTTTAGCCAGGTGATTGACGCCAAGGCCGCGCTCTTCAACGTCTCCAACTACTTCATCGCCATCGACCAACAGGCGCGCACCACCCTCCGTAACGCCTTTGGCAACGTCAGCCTGGACGAGGCGCTCTCCTCCCGCGAGCAGATCAACGCTGCCATGCAGCAGCAGATGGAGCAGGTCACCGACAAGTGGGGCATCCGGATCAACCGGATCGAGATCGTCGATATCAGCCCTCCCGGCCAGATCCTCCAGGCCATGGCGCTGCAGAAGCAGGCCGACCAGGAGAAGCGGGCCCGCATCCTCCAGTCCGAGGGCCAGCAGCAGCAGGCGATCAACATCGCCGAGGGCAACCGGCAGGCGGCGATCAAGCAGGCGGAGGGCGAGCGGCAGGCCACCATCCTCCGGGCCGAGGGTTCGCGGCAGGCGGCCATCCTGGAGGCGGAGGGGCGCGCCCTGGCCATCAGCAACGTCTATGAGGCGATCAAGAAGGCCGAGCCTGACCCGACCCTGGTCGCGATCCTCCAGCTGGACACCCTGAGCAAGTTCGCCGACAGCGACAACACCACCATCGTGGTGCCCGCCGAGTCCGCGGCCCTCATGGGTGCTGCACAGGCGCTCCGCGGCGTCCTCGGAGCCGTCCCCTCCGCTGAGGGCACGCCCGCCGTCCGGCTCCCCGCGCCACCGCCAGCCAAGTGACGGCCTCGCCCGCGCGGCGAGGCCTGACTACGGCGGCGTAGCGTAGCCGCCACCATGACCGATCCACCCTCTTCCCAGGACGACCTCTTCGGAGCCGTCCAGGAGGAGGGCGGTCGGCGCCTGGAGCTCTCCACACCGCTTGCCGCTCGGATGCGGCCGCGGAGCCTGGACGAGCTGGTCGGGCAGGACTCCGTGATCGGGCCGGGCAGCGTGCTCCGGGAGGCGGTCGAGGCGGACCAGTTGCCGTCCCTCATCCTCTGGGGGCCGCCCGGCAGCGGCAAGACCACCCTCGCGATGCTGCTTGCCTCCCGGAGCCAGGCCAGCTTCGAGCACGTCAGCGCGGTTTCGGCCGGGGTCAGCGATCTCCGGCAGATCGTCGCCCGGGCGGGGGAGCGCCGGCGCCTCGGGCGCCGGACGGTGCTCTTCATCGACGAGATCCATAGATTTAACAAGGGACAGCAGGACGCGGTGCTCCCTCACGTGGAGAGCGGCCTGGTGCAGCTCCTCGGGGCGACCACCGAGAACCCGAGTTTCGAGGTCAATGCGGCTCTCCTCTCCCGGGCCCGGGTCGTCCGCCTCGAGGCACTCGATGCCGAGGCGCTCCAGACCGTCGTCCGCCGGGCGCTCGCCGACCCCGAGCGCGGCCTCGCGGGCCGAGGCGTGGGGATTGAGGCGGCGGCCGAGGCACGGCTGGTCGGGCTCGCGGGCGGGGACGCGAGGGTGGCCCTGGACGCGCTGGAGCTGGCCGTCGTGGCCGTCTCGCGCCGGGGCGGGACGACCGTGGAGGTCACCGACGTCGAGGGTGCCCTCCAGTCGCCGGCACTCCTCTATGACAAGGCCGGGGACCAGCACTACTGGCTGATCTCCGCTTTTATCAAGTCGGTCCGCGGATCGGACCCTGACGCCGCCATCTACTGGATGGCTCGGATGCTCGAGGCGGGTGAGGACCCGCTCTTCGTCGCCCGCCGCTTGGTGATCCTCGCCGCCGAGGACATCGGGCTGGCCGACCCTCGGGCGCTCACGGTGGCGGTGGCCGCGCAGCAGGCGGCGCACTTCGTGGGGATGCCCGAGGGCTACCTGCCTCTCGCCGAGGCGACCCTCTACCTCGCCATGGCTCCCAAGAGCAACTCCACGATCCGTGCCTACGGCGCCGCCCGCCAGGACGTGCTCGACACCCTCCACGAGCCCGTCCCCCTCCACCTCCGCAACGCGGTCACCGGTCTCGGCAAGGCGATGGGCTTCGGCGCGGGCTACCGGTACGCGCACGACGAGGTCGGTGGCGTGGCGGAGCAGCAGCACCTCCCGGATCGACTTGCCGGTCGGATCTATTACGAGCCCGGGGAGCGGGGCGCCGAGGCGGCCATCTCAGTGCGGCTGGCCGAGATCCGGAGGCGGCTGCGCGGCGAGTAGCGCCGGCCGGTGCCTTTCCTGCGATCGCGGAGATGCCCACCCGGCGTGCCCACGCCCCTGGGTGAGATGCGGACGGGATCGACAGAAGCGGGGTTCGCTACCATGGCCCGGCTTGCTCCCCGTCCGGGCGGAGCGACCTTCGCCCCCTGACCGGTGAGAGGAACCGAGGACTCATGCCCCAGGCAACCCCGCCCCCACGCGCCCCAGGGCCGCCGTCGAAGCCGCGCGGGCAGGCGCAGTCCGCGGGCGAGCGGCGTCCCCCGACCAAAAAGCAGCGGCGGCGGATGGTGAAACAGGCGCCCGGGCAGAGCGCCCGGATGTGGTGGCAGAAGCCCCTCTACTGGGCCGGAGGCGGTGCCGTGGTGGTGCTCGTCGTGGTCCTGCTGGTGCTGCTCCTCCTGCCTCCGGACTTGGGGTTCACGCCGGTGTCGACGCCCACGAAGGTCCCGGCGGCCGTGCTGACCGCGGTCACGGACCCCGGCAACCACACCTTCGCCACGGTCGGTGAGGGAGGGCAGCCGGGGGAGCTCAGCCGGCTGACCGGGACCAAGCCGCTCACCGACACCGCCGGGAAGGCCGAGGTGATCTACGTTGGGGCCGAGTACTGCCCCTTCTGCGCGGCCGAGCGGTGGAGCCTGATCACGGCGCTCTCCCGGTTCGGCACCTTCACGGGTCTCAAGGAGATGTCGTCGAGCAGTACCGACGTGGATCCCAGCACCAGCAGCTTCACCTTCGTGGGCAGCAGCTACACGAGCCAGTGGGTCGACTTCGTGCCGGTGGAGGAGGAGGACCAGAACCAGAATCCGCTCCAGACGCCGAGCTCCGCGATTCAGCAGGTCTTCACCACCTACGACCAGGAGCCGTACGCGAACTCGTCGGTCGCCGAGGCTGCGTTTCCGTTCCTGGACATCGGCGGGTACTACGTCCTCTATCAGACCAGCTTCGACCCCGCGATCCTTCAGGGGTTGAGCTGGACGCAGATCGCTGCGGACCTCGGCAACCCGGCCAACTCGGTGACGCTCGCCATCGTCGGCAACGCCAACTGGCTCACCGCGGCGATCTGCCTCGCAGACCACAACCAGCCGTCCTCCGTCTGCGGCTCGGCGACCATCCAGGGAATCGAGACCGCCCTCACCGCTCAGACGGCCGTCGGCAGCTGACCCAAGGTCGCCCCGGGTGGCGGGCGCCGGCGCACCGGCCGGCACTCCGACCGTCCCGACGGAGGTGGAGCGTTTGGAGGCGACGGTGGGAATCGAACCCACGATCAGGGTTTTGCAGACCCGTGCCTTACCACTTGGCTACGTCGCCGCAGCAGCGAGGATACCCGAGCCGGTGACGGCCGGGCCGCCGCGTTCGCGGGTCTCTGGCTAATCCGCGGAAGCCGCTCCCCCAGCCGATGGTCCGGCAGCATCGGCCTCCGGTGGCAGCACGTACCCGACCTCGAGGGCATCGGCCAGCGCCCGGAGCCGTGCGAAGAAACCGGCCGTGTGGTACGAGCGGGGCAGCCGCAGTCCGTGGAAGTCGTAGTGGTGGGTCCACTCGTGGAGCAGCGTGTTGAGGAAGACCTTGGGTGCGATGACGCGCTGCTGGACCGCGGTGCGGTGATAGATGCGAATGCGCGCCCACGCCACCTTGCCCTGAGCGTCAAGCCGGTAGGTGTAGTAGCCGTACGTCTTGGACTGGAGCCGCTGCCCGTCGTGCCGATGCACCTGGGGTCGGTCGGGGACGACGACCTGGCAGGGGGGCAGCCCCGCCTCCCGACTCAGCTCGTCGATGAGGTGCTGGGCAATGCGCTCGCGCTCGGCGGCGTCCTCGCCGGCGCCCAGGACTCGGAGCGTCAGGCCTCGGGCGATCGCGGTCGGACGTACCGGCACGCCGGTGGCGGCCTGGCTGCGACGGTAGCTGGACTCAGAGAACCGCCTGGCGAACATCCGTCCGCAGTATAGGTGCTCGGGCTAGACTGGGACGCCCGCACCGGGCTGGCGGAATCGGTAGACGCAACGGTCCTAAAAACCGCGGGGGCGCTGCCCCATCCGGGTTCGATCCCCGGGCCCGGTACTGTGGTCTGTGGTCAGCGCGCGCTTCGTGTTCGCGGCCCGATTGCATCCCCGCCGATCGGCGACTGGCGCCGTCGGAAAGTGCGCAGGTCCCCCGTGACCACGTGTTGAGTGGGAATCGGTACACCCGGGTACATTGATGGCGGGGAAGTCTCTCCTTCGAGGCGCACGGATGATTGATTGGGTCAGCACTCTGGTCGCCCGGGCGATGGACGCCGGGGTGCGCTGGCAGCTTGCCCGCCTTCCCGTGGAGACGCCCGCTCTGGGGAGCTGGGCGCCCGCCGACCCCCGGGAGTTCTGGGCCGCCAGCCGGGTCCATGATCCCGCCGAGGTCACGGCCGGCCTGGTGCTGCGTCACGACCCCGACGGGGTGGAGGTGCGCAACCTGAGCGGGCCGAGCCAGGGACCCGGGACTGACCCCGGGAGCCGGCGGTTGCAGGCCACCGCGCACCTCCGGCCTGGCCGGCGGGACCTGCCCTTCGTGCTGGTCATCCACGGGCTGGCCTCGCCCAGTCCCTGGTACGAGGAGCGTCGCTGCCGGGCCCTCACCGCGAAAGGGGCCCATACCGCCCGGATCGACCTTCCCCTTCACCTTCGCCGGCGCCGGCCGGGCAGCCGGAGCGGTGAGGGATTCATCCAGGCGGATCTGACCTGGACCCGCGAGATCGTTCGCCAGTCGGTGGAGGACTGTGCGGCGGTGCTCGCCTGGGCGCGGCGCGAGGTCAGCGATCGGGTGGAGGTCTGCGGAACCTCCCTCGGCGGGCTCGTCGCCGTCCTGCTCGCCGCTCAGCTGGAGCTCGACGGGGTGGTGGCCATTGCCCCCTTCTGCGATCCCGCCTCCACCGTCCTCCACAATCTGCCGCGGCGGACCCGGCGGGCGGTGGGACTGGACGGCGGCGGGGGAGGCGTCTGGGGCCCCGACCGTGACCAGGCGCGACGGGTGGTCGAGGCGGCACTCGCTCCCATCGTGGCCCGCACCTTTTGTCCGCCGGCCACGCCCGGGGAGCGGATCGCCATCGTCCGCCCGACCCTCGACGGGATCGTCGGTGACGCGCCCATGGCGGAGCTGGCCGCGGCGTGGGGGTCGGAGCTGTGGAGCTACCCGCAGGGGCATGTCTCGGTGCTCAACGCTCCCGGTCTGGCCGCCCGGGTGAACGACTGGCTGGTCACCCCACATGCCGGTCTCACGGGGGCCGCCGGGCGTGGGGCCTCCGTCTTGAGAGCCCCCGGGATCCAGACCGCCACCTGATCTCTCCTCGCATACTGAGCCGATGCCCGTCCCTGAACTGCAGCCGGCGGCTCCACCCTTCGTCCCCGCCTCCGTCCGCCGGTTCCGATTCCTGGGCTGGCGGTTGGAGCCCGCGACAGGGGTGATCGACCTCGGCTACGCGCTCGACGGCGACGAGCTGCACGAACAGGTCGAGCTCGGCACCCCGATCGCCGGTCTGGGCCCGGCTCGGATGGCCGCACTCGAACGTGCCGTCGCCCTGCTCCACCTCATCGCCGGCGTCAGCTACTACAAGACGTCCTTCGCCCCCGAGATCTCCGTCGAGGCGGATCCGCCCGACCCGGACGTGGCCGCCTTTCTCCACCACGTCTACACCCGCGGTCTGGCCGAATGCCGCTTCGTGAACGATCTGCGAGGGCGCGAGATCCCGCCCTTTCCGAGCACGGCGAGCGCCGCCCCGCCAGCGGGGCCCGCGGGCCTCGGCGACCGGCCGCTGGTGCCCATCGGAGGTGGCAAGGACTCGATCGTGACCCTGGAGGCCATCCGTGGCACCGGCCGGGAACCCCTCCTCTTCAGCGTGGGCAACGCGCCCGCCGTGGTCCGCACCGTCCAGGTGGCCGGACTGCCCCACGTCTCGGTGACCCGGTCCCTCGACCCCCGTCTCCTGGAGCTCAACCGCCGCGGCGCGATCAATGGCCACGTCCCGGTGACCGCCGTCGTCTCCTGCCTGGCCGTCATCGCCGCCCTGATCCAGGGTGCCGGTGCCGTGGTGATGGCCGACGAGCGCTCGGCGTCGGCGGGCAGCCTCACCTGGGACGGCATCGAGGTCAATCACCAATACAGCAAGAGCTGGGACTTCGAGCGGCGATTCGCGGCCATCGTCGCCGGCCACGTCGCCGCGGACCTCGCCTACTTCTCCCTGCTCCGGCCGTGGTCGGAGCTCGCCATCGCCCGGCGCTTCGCCGCCCTGCCCGCCTACCACCGCGCCTTCGTCAGCTGTAACCGCGCCTTCCTTCTCGACCGGGACCGGCGCACGCCCAGCTGGTGCGGTGACTGCGCCAAATGCCGGTTCGTCGCGCTGGCGCTGGCACCCTTCCTTGATAGGGACAGGATTGTCTCGATCATGGGGAGCGATCTGCTCGGCGACCCCGCCCAGCTTCCTGGTTTCGCCGCCCTGCTCGGGATCGAGGCCGACAAGCCGTTGGAGTGCGTGGGGGAGGTGGAGGAGTCGAGGGTGGCGATGCGTCTGCTCACCGCCTCGGAGGGCTGGCGCGACGCTGCGGTGGTGCGGGCCCTGGGCTCCGACCCGCGGGTGGCCGGGCTCTCGCAGGCGACCGTCGACGCGGTGCTGGCGCCCGGGCGTGAGCACGCACTGCCCGCTGCGTACCGGGAGTTCGCCGATGCGCTTGGATGAGCTCGGCGGCCGGCGTGTCGCGCTCTGGGGTTTCGGTCGCGAGGGCCGGGCGACGCTTGCCGCGCTGACCGCGATGGCGATTCCTCCGGCCGAGATCGCCATCGTTTCCGACACGCCGCCCACCGATGCGGAGCGCGCGCCCGCCGCCAACCTCCCCTGGCTCCAGGGTGAGGCGGGGGTTGCCCGGCTCTGCGCCTCCGACGTCGTGGTCCGCTCCCCCGGCATCAGCCGCTACCGCGACGACGCGCTGCGGGTCGTCGCCGCCACCCACGTCACCACCGCCACCAATCTCTGGGGGGCCGAGCACGCGGGCGAAGCGGTCATCGCGGTCACCGGGTCGAAGGGCAAGAGCACGACCAGCTCGCTGATCGACCACCTCGCTCGCGCCGCCGGATTGCGGACCGTCCTGGCGGGCAACATCGGCATCCCCCTGCTCGCGCACCTGCACCCCGACCCGCCTCCCCAGCTCTGGGTGGTCGAGCTGTCCAGTCACCAGATCAGCGACCTGGACTGGTCGCCGCGGGTGGGGGTGCTCCTCAACCTCTATCGCGAGCACCTCGACTGGCACGGCACCGAGGCCCGGTACTTCGGGGACAAGCTCAACCTCTTTGCCCATCGGCCGGGCATGGTGGCCGTCCTCAACCGCGAGGACGCGCGCACCCGGGCGTTCGCCCCGGCCGTGCCCGGCCGGCACGTCTGGTTCGGCGATCCCGCCGGCTATCACACCGACGGCGGCTCGATCCTCTGGCGGGATGAGCGGCTCATCGACGGGGACGTGCTGCAGCTCCGCGGCCGGCACAACCTGCTCAACGCCTGCGCGGCGCTCACCGCCCTCGAGGAGGCCGGCTACGAGGTGCGCTCCCTGGTCCCCGCGCTCTCCGAGTTCCGGCCGCTGCGCCACCGCCTCGAACCCGTGGGCGACACCGGCGGGGTGACCTTCGTCAACGACAGCATCGCCACCATCCCGGAGGCGACGGTGGCTGCGCTGGATGCGCTGGAGGGGCGGCCGGTGGTGCTGATCGCGGGGGGATTCGACCGCGGGCAGGACTACGGGCCCCTGGCGCGACGCCTCCGCCGGGACCGGGGAGTCCTCGCCGTGGTCACCCTGCCTCCGAGCGGCAACCGGCTGGCCGTGGAGCTGGCAGCGCTGCCGCATCCACCCCCGGTGCTGCCCGCGACCGACCTGGGCGAGGCCGTGCGCCTGGCCCGGGCCCACGCCGAGCCGGGGTCGGTGATGCTTCTCTCGCCCGGGGCTCCCAGCTACGGCGCCTTCCGCGACTTCGAGGCGCGGGGAGACGCCTTCCGGGCGCTGGTGGCGGACGGGGAGCCGTCCACGCCGGCGTGAAGGGCCTGAAGCGAAGGCGCGGGCAGTCGGGCCGAAGCCGGTCCGACCGGTGACTGATATCCTCCCCTCACAGATGGACGTGAGCGGGGCACTCCGGCACGCGATGGAGGTGCCCGCCGAGGGTCGGCCCCCGAAGGCGGACGCCTCGGCATCGGCCACGAGCGATGCGCAGACGCTCTTTAGCCCGATTCTCGAGGAGCTCGCCGAGTTCGAAAGCCGGCTCGAAGCGGCGGTTGCCGCCGATCTCGGGCCGATGGCCGAGGCGATGCGCCACATCGTGCGCGCCGGGGGCAAGCGGATCCGCCCCGCCCTGGTGATCCTTGCCTCGCGCATGGGCGATCCGCTCATGGACCACGTCTACGACCTGGCCATGGGCATCGAGTTCATCCACACCGCGACGCTCGTCCACGACGACCTCATCGACCGCTCGCCCACGCGGCGCGGGATGACCACCCTCCACGAGACGATGGGGGCGGCGCCGGCGATCATCATCGGCGACTACTACTTCGCCAAGGGTGCAAACCTCACCTCCGCCATCGGGATGCCCGAGATCGACTCGGCCATCAGCAACACGGTGATGACCATCTGCATGGGCGAGCTGCTCCAGATGACCAGCAAGGACGACTATCAGCAGTCGCTGGAGGACTACCACCGCAAGATCGCGCGCAAGACGGCCACCCTCCTCGCCACCTGCTGTTTCTGCGGCGGGGTGGTGGGCGGTCTCGACCCGGATCGGCGCGACGCGCTCCAGCGTTACGGGCACAAGCTGGGGATGGCCTTCCAGATCGCCGACGACCTGCTCGACTACGTCGCCACCGCGGAGGAGCTGGGCAAGCCGGTCGGGGCCGATCTGCGCCAGGGGACGGTGACGCTCCCCTTCATGCTCGCCTTCCAGGACCCCGTGGTCGGCCCCGAGCTGGCCCGCGTCCTGGAGCGCCGGCCCCGGGGCGACCCCGATTACGAGCAGGTCGTGAGCCTGGTCCGGCAGAGCGGCGCGGTGGCCGCCACCGAGAGGGCGGCCCAGGAGTTTGCCCGCGATGCTCGTGGTGAGCTGGCGGTCTTCCCGCCCTCGCCCGCACGGGCCACGCTGGAGGCGGCCTGCGATTACGTCGTCGGGCGTCGCATCTGACCGGGGCACCGGTGACGGCGCCGCGGCATGGGGGCCCGCCTCCGGGGCTTTCCCCTGGTCCGGGGCGCGTGTTCAGGACGGCGAGCCGTCCACTCCTCCGTGCACCCGGCGAGGCTGCAGCGCCCCGACCCGCTCCAGCTGCCGGCGGAAGCACAGCACCCAGGCGGTGAGGGCGGCGGTGGCGGCTCCCAGCCCGATGACCTCTGCTCCCATCCAGGGAAGCCCGCCGCCCGCGCCGCCCACGCCGAGGAGGGCGGCGATCCCGCTGACGGCCAGCCGGGCGAGGTCGGCGAGCGTCAGCCCGCTGACCGCGATCAGTATCAAGCGGGCGGCCACGTACTCCCGGCGCAGCCCCGCACGGACCTCCGCCGCGCTCAGCTCCCCGGCGGCGCTGCGGCCGGCAGGCGGCTCCACCGGGCTCCGGCGGAGCCGCCACGCGCTCACCCCGAGGATGACGGCCGCCAGCCACCCCGGCCAGGCGGTCAGAGCGGACGACCCGTCCGCGAAGAGCGTCCCCAGCGGGCTGAGCGAGGCGCCACTGATGCGGGTGGCGAGTGTCTGCTGGTGGAGGGCGAGGGCGGCGAACCCCCAGCCGGTGGCCACCGCCGCGGCCAGCACCACCGCCGCAGCCCGTCCGGCCCACGGCAGGCCGTCGAGAAGCAGCAGCTCGGTCGCCAGAGCTGGGCGAGCGGGAGCCCCGGCAGAGTCGTGGTCCCGCATCGGTCGCAAGTGTAGGCGCCGCCGGGAGGCCTGCACGCCGCGCTCCCAGGGCCCGGCGAACCCCCGCCGCCGTTCCGGCATCTCAGCGTCCCCCCCGCGTGGCGGCGTGGTCATCGGCACGGGCACCATCGAGGTCGGGCAGCGTGCGCACGCGGCCTGAGAGCGGGGCGAAGTCGCGGATCCGCATTCTCACCTACAACATCCTGCTCGGTGGCGAGCGGCGTGAGGAGCGGATCGCCAGCGTCCTGGCGCACAGCGGAGCCGACCTCATCGCCCTCCAGGAGGTGCGGGACAACGGCATGGTGGCGAGGCTGGCCGGCGAGCTCGGCATGGCCGCGGTCTCCGGGCCGCCGAGCGACGGTGGCTCGCTGGGGCTCGCGGTGCTGACCCGGCTGCCCGTCGCGGCCCACCGCAACCACCGCCACCGCGGGATGCTGCGGAGCCATCTCGAGGTGACGGTCGCACCCCCAGGCGGGGAGCGGCTGCGCCTTCACGTCGTCCACCTCGCCGCCCGCTTCGGGGAGCGGGCCAAGGGGGAGGCGCGGCGGCTGGAGGAGCTGGAGCACGTCCTCGCCGACATCCGGGGAGAGGCGGCGATGCCCCACCTGGTCGTCGGTGACTTCAACTCGCTCTCTCCCGGCGACCACCTCGAGGCGACCGGATTCTTCCGGCGGATGAATGAGCTGCGCAAGGCCGGGCTGCTGGTCCGCCAGGATGGCGGCTTGATGGGGCCGCCCGCCGGTGGAGCAGACGAGTCGATTGCGGCGAGGTGGCTGGCCCACGGCATCGATCCGGATCTCCAGGGCGGCATTCCGGTGCTGCCCTGGGTGGTCGGACCGCTCACCGCGCTCGTGCCGGAGCGGCGCGGTCTGGATCGCCTGCTCGGCCGGGCGATCGAGCGCTGGGCGGTGCCCCGCATGCTCGAGGAGGGGTACACGGATTGCTTCCGTCATCTCCACCCTCGCGCCCACGGCTACACCTGTGCGACCTGGATGCCGGCGGCTCGTATCGACTACGTCTTCGCGAGCACCGCGGCGCTTCCCCGGCTGCTCGCCTGCGATGTCGCGGTCGGGCGTGGCCATGCCGGTCGTGAGGCCGCGACCGCCTCGGACCACTTCCCGCTGCTCGCCGACCTGAGCGTCTGAGCGGTCCCGTCCTACTCGCCGAGCGGCGGCGCCTCGGGGGCGGGCCGGCTGGTAACCACTAGGAAGTAAAAGACGGCGCAGATGACCAGCCAGAAGATGAAGATGGTGATGGCGCCCTTGCCGAGCGCGTAGTACAGCGGGTTGGCGCCCACGAAGATGACGTCCCCCACGAAGGAGAGGATGTCACCGGCGGCGGCGAGCATCAGCCCGTACACCGCCCACGCCCTCCCATGGGGATGGAGCGTGAACATCAGTGCAAAGCCGGCGGTGGCCACCACCCAGCCGACCATCAGGATGATGGTGCCCAGCACGTCGAGGGTCGGGAAAGTGCAGAGGCTCAACCCGCTGCAGAGGCCGGACACCCCGGTGACGAAGAGCAGGGAGACCACCGCGGCGAACGTCCCGAGGATCATCAACACCAGGCCCAGGCCCCTCGAGGGGAAGCAGAGGTCCGATGGCGCCCGCTCGGCGAAGAACGGGCGGACGATGGGGTTGTCCCTCAGGCCGGTGGGCATGGACGCCTCCAGATCACGTGGTGTCGGGGGTGTCGGAGGTGCCGGGTGCGCCGGCGTCGCCGGCGGGCTCACTGCGACGGTGCCGGCGGCCGCCGCGGTGGCGGTGTGCCGGGTCGCCCTTGCGCTGGCCACCCGCTTCGGCATCCACCCAGCGTGGTGGTGGGGGCTGGCCGTCGGCGAGGAGATCCCCGAGCGTCCTCCAACCGAAGAGATCGCGTCCGCGCCGTACCAGCTCCAGGAAGCACCCCCAGGTGGCCTCGGCATCGGCGAGGGCGTGATGGGGGCGGCGATGCACGACCGACAGTTCGGCGCAGAGCCGTTCCAGTCCGATCGTGTCGCGGAGGTCGAAGAGCTTGGCGGCGAGGCGCGAGGTGTCGAGGTTGTCCGCCTCAAGGCTCTCGCCCAGGGTCGCCGCGATCAGCCGGCTGTCGAAGGCATCGGCGCTGTGCTCGACCAGCACCGCGCCGCGGCAGAAGCGCTGGAAGCGTTCCAGGACGGGCCGTACCGGGGGCGCCCCCCCGAGGGTCTCGCTGGAGATGCCGTGGATGCGCCGGGCATAGGGATTGATGCGGTCGTTGCTGTGCACCAGGGTTTCGAAGGACATCCGGTGCCCGGTGAGGGTGAATGCCACGGCGCCGATCTCGACCATCCGATGAGGCGACTGCCCGGTGGTCTCGCAGTCCACCGCCACGAAGCGGAGCTCCTCGATCGGCGTCTCCGGCCCGGGGCGGGGGCGCACCGGCTCTTCGGGATCGTCGATGGCCGCGAAGGGCTCGTCGGTGGCCGGCCCCAGTCGGGCGACGAAGGTGTCGCCGATCGGCACCGAGCCGCGCCGCCGGCCGTAATGGCGGCGTACCTGAACGGTCGGGTCGGATTTGCCGGGTGCCGCCGGTGCGGAGCCGGCCGGCGACGCCGGCTCGGAACCCTCGCGGGGCGGTCGCTCGGATCCCCCCTTGGAAGAATCGGGCGCCGGTGGCGCCGGGAGTGGATCAGTGAACGACATATGCGAATCTGCGGCCATCCTAGCCGCTTCGGGGTCCGACGGGGGTTGCGCGGGTTGACCGTCCGCGATCGCGCCACGCCGCGGACGCGGGCGGTGCGCCGCCGAACCGTACCTATACTCGGGAGCGATGCCTCTGATCGCCGCCGGGATCAGCTTCCGAACGGCCCCCGTTGAGGTGCGGGAACGTGCCGCCCTCTCTGACCCCGAGGCTCGCCATCTGCTCCGATTCCTGCTCGGCCACGCCGGCCTGAGCGGCGCCGCAGCGCTCTCGACCTGCAACCGGACCGAGTTGTACGTCAGCGTCCACGAGGGCTCCGATCCCGAGGAGGTCGTCCCCCGGCTGCGCCGGTACCTCGATCCTGCCACGGACCCTCCGGTGCCGGCACACGTCAACGTCTTCCGTCGTGACGAGGCGGTCGGCCACCTCTTCCGGGTGGCCGCCGGCCTGGACTCGATGGTCGTCGGGGAGACCCAGGTCCTTGGCCAGGTGAAGGCCGCGCACCGCCTCGCCCTGGAGACGGGGAGCCTCGACGCGCAGCTCGACTTCGTCTTTCGCCGGGCCCTCGGAGCCGCGAAGCTGGCCAGGACCCGCACCGAGATCGGCCGGAGTGGCGGCAGCATCAGCGAGGCGGGGATGGCGATCGCCGCCCAGGTGCTCGGGGGGCTGGAGGGGCGCACCGCCCTTCTCATCGGTGCGGGCAAGATGAGCGCGCTGGCCGCCCGCCGCCTCCAGCGGCAGGGTGCCCGCCTCCGGGTCAGCTCGCGTGGTGGCGAGTCCGCTCTGGCCCTCGCGACCGAGCTGGGCGCGACCGTGGTGGGCAGCGACGAGCTGAAGGAGGCGATGGTCGGATGCGACCTGGTGGTCACCGCCACCACCAGCGCGCTGGTGGTCGTCGACCGCGCCCTCTGCGCCGCAGTCCAGGAGGAGCGGGGCGGCCGTCCCCTCTGCCTCATCGACATGGCCGTGCCCCGGGACGTCGACCCCGATGTCGCCGGGCTCCCCGGTGTGACCCTGATCGACATCGACGAGCTCGGACGTCGCGTCGGCGACGGCGTGCACGACCATCGGGCGGCGGTCGCCGCCGCCGAGGCGCTGGTGACCGAGGAGGTCGAGCGGACCCTCGAGGTGCTGACCCAGCGAGATGCCTCCGATCCCACCATCCGAGCCCTCCTGGCCCGTGCCGAAACGATCCGGCGCCGCGAGGTGGAGCGGACGCTGGCTCGCCTTCCCGCCGGCGACGCCGAGCTGGCGGAGCGGATCGACAAGCTGAGCCGGAGCCTGGTCCGCAAGCTGCTCCACGCTCCCATCACCCACCTGCGGGCAGCCGGCGAGGATCCCGGGGTGGTGCTGACCCTTCGCGAGGCATTCGGCCTCGACGAGCCCGTCGCCGGGCAGCGGTGACGCCCGGGGGGGCCCTCCGGCTCGCCACCCGCGGCAGCCGCCTGGCCGTGGCGCAGGCCGCCCTGGCGGTCGAGACGCTGCGCGGCGCGGGGGTCGACGCCCTGGAAACAGTCGTCATCCGGGCCCAGGGCGACGAGCGGCCCGGTACCCCGGTGGAGCGGCTGGAGGGGGAGGGGTGGTTCAGCGCGGCGCTCGAGCTGGCGATCTCCGAGGGCCGCGCCGACGCCGCGGTGCACTCCGCCAAGGACCTGCCGAGCGACCTCATCGCCGGGCTGGAGGTGGCCGCCTTCCTGGAGCGCGCGGACTGCCGCGACGCCCTGGTCACCCGCGACGGGCGCGGACTCGGGTCGCTGGAGAGGGGTGCTTCCATCGGCACGGGCAGTGCTCGGCGGGCCGCCTTCCTCCGGCTGTTGCACCCGGAGCTGATCGTGGTGCCGCTCCGGGGCAACGTGGACACCCGGCTGCGCAAGCTGGACGAGGGGGAGGTCGACGGGCTGCTCCTGGCCTGCGCCGGTCTCGACCGCATCGGCGCGGCCGGGCGCATCAGCGAGAGGCTGGATGCGCGGATCTTCGTCCCCGCCCCGTGCCAGGGGGCGATCGCCATCGAGACCCGGAGCGGGGGAGAAGCGGCCGCCGTCTGCGCTCGGGTGGACCATCGGCACACACGGATCGCGGCCGCCGCCGAACGCGCCGTGCTCATCGCCCTCGGTGGGGGCTGCCTGCTGCCCCTCGGCGCCTGGGCGCGCTTCGAGGACGGGCGGCTGATCCTCACCGCCGCCCTGGACACCGGCGGGACGCTCCGCCGCGCCGAGCTGGCAGGCGCCGCCGCCGCCCCGGAAGAGCTCGGGCAGCGGGTCGCGGCGAGGCTCCGGTGACTGCGACGCCGAGCCGGCCTCTCGCCGGCCGCCGGGTGCTGGTCACCCGGGCCATTGGGCAGGCGGCGCCGCTCAGCCAGGAACTGCGCCAGCTCGGGGCCGCGGTGGTTGAGATCCCCGCCATCGCCATCTTGCCGGTCGCGTCTCGGGAGGAGCTGAGGGCCGCGGCCCTCAGCCTCCGCGGGCACCGCCCACCCCGCTGGATGGCGGTGACCAGCTCCAATGCGGCCGAGGCGCTCCGGACCCTCAGCCTGCCCGAGGATCTCGCCGGCATCCGCGTCGCCACGGTCGGTGAGCCCACGGCCCGAGCCCTGCGCGACATCGGCGTCAACGTCGAGTTGGTGGCGCCGGGGACCGGCGCCGGTGCGCTGGCCGACCGGCTCCTCGGGGCGGGAGCNNCTGATCCCCGCCTTCGCGGAAGGCCTTGACGCGGTGACGTTGCTCAGTCCCAGCGCGGCGGAGGCCGTGATCGCCGCGATCGGCGCCGGCGCCCTCTGCGGTCTGAGCGTGGTCTGCGTCGGCAAGACGACTGCGGCGGCGCTGCGCCGCCACGGGCTGAGCCCGGTGGTGGCGGCCCGCGGCGACGCCGAGGGGGTGGCCGCGGCGGTGGCGGGCGCCCTCCGCAGGTGAGTAACCTGGGGCGGCCATGGCTTTTCCAGCAGAGCGATCCCGGCGCCTGCGGCGCACCCCGGCTCTGCGCGGGCTCGCCCGCGAGACACGGCTGAGCGCCTCCTCCCTGGTCCTGCCGCTCTTCGTTCGCGAGGGCATCAGCGCCCCGGTCGCCATCCCGAGCCTCCCCGAGCACCGGCAGGAGACGGTCGACAGCACCGGGGTCGTCGTGGAGCAGGCGCTGACGGCCGGGTTGCGGGCAGTGCTCCTCTTCGGGGTCCCGGCGCGCAAGGACGCGTTGGGCTCGGAAGCGTGGAATGACGGCGGCATCGTCCAGTCCGCCCTGCGCTCGCTCCGGAGCCGTTTCGGGGACGGCTGCGTGCTCATCGCCGACTGCTGCCTCGACGAGTACACGGACCACGGCCACTGCGGGGTGCTCCGCGAGGACGGGTCGGTGGACAACGACGCCACCCTTCCGCTCTATGCGAGGGCGGCGGTCTCCCAGGCCCGGGCCGGGGCGGACGTCATCGCCCCGAGCGGCATGATGGACGGCCAGGTCGGGGTGATCCGGGCCGCCCTGGACGCCGCGGGCTTCGCCGAGACCTCGATCCTCGCCTACAGCGCCAAGTACGCGTCGGTGATGTACGGGCCATTCCGGGACGCCGCCGACTGCGCGCCGCGGAGCGGCGACCGGCGCGGCTACCAGATGGACGTCGGCAACTCCCGGGAGGCGGCGCGCGAGGCGCGCCTCGACGTCGCCGAGGGGGCCGACATGGTCATGGTCAAGCCGGCTCTCACCTGCCTCGACGTGATCGGGCGGGTGCGGGCGGCGGTCGACGTGCCCCTCGCCGCTTACAGCGTGAGTGGCGAGTACGCCATGATCGCCCACGCAGCACGTGCCGGCGCCTTCGACGAGCGGGCCGCGGCCCTCGAGGCCCTCGCCGCCATCCACCGCGCCGGCGCGGACATCATCATCAGCTACCACGCGCTCCAGGCAGCGCGGTGGCTTCGTGAGGAGTGACCGAGGACCAGGATGAAACCCCCCACCACACCGCGCCGACTTCCCTTCATCATCGCTGCCACGGCGACCCTGATGGTTGCCGCCATCGCCGGAGCCGTGGCCCTCGACCACGCCGACAGCAACACGCCGGTTGGTACCGCGACCACGACCTCGAGTGCGACTCCGACCCCGAGTGCGAGTGCGACGCCGACGCCGGCCATCATCGCCTACGCCGACTGCTCGACGGCCACCTTCGGTTCGGCCCTCTCGTCGCTCAACCCGCCCTCCAACATCCACGTCTACTCGGCCGAACCGGCCATGACCATCGACCAGAGCAAGCTCTACGAGGCGACCATCACCACCTCCAAGGGCGACATCGTCCTGTGCCTCCAGCCCGACCTGGCACCGCACACGGTCAACAACTTCGTGACCCTGGCGCGCAACGGTTTCTACAACGGCATCCCCTTCGCGCGCGTGGTCTCGGGCTTCGTCATCCAGACCGGTGATCCCAGCTGCATCGGCAACGTTCCGGCGGCCCCGGCGACGCCCAGCAGCAGCTGTGGTTCTGGTGGCCCGGGCTACTCGTTCGACGACGAACCCGTGCACGAGAAGTACGTCGAGGGGGCCGTGGCCATGGCCAATGGCGGGGCCAACACCAACGGCTCCCAGTTCTTCATCTGCATCGCCGACGACACCAGCCAGCTCGCCCTGAGCTACAACCTCTTCGGGCAGGTGGTGAGCGGGCAGAGCGTGGCCAACAGCATCGTGCAGGGTGATGTCATGGAGAGCGTGACCGTCGCCGAACAGACGTGAGCGCGGGCGCCTCGGACGAGCTCCGGGAGCGCGCGGCGCGGGTGATGCCCGGTGGCGTCTCCAGCCCGGTCCGGGCCTACACAGCGGTGGGCGGGGAGCCTCCGGTGATCGCCTCGGCCGAGGGCGCCCACCTTCTTGACGCCGACGGTGGGCGGTACGTCGACTTCGTGCTCGCCTACGGTCCGCACATCCTCGGTCACAACCCGCCCGAGGTGGTCGAGGCGCTGCACCGCCAATTGGATCGGGGAGTCGCCTATGGCCACACCGCCGGGCTCGAGATCGAGCTGGCGGAGCGCGTCTGCGCGGCGCTCCCGAGCGTGGAGATGGTCCGCTTCGTCAACTCCGGGACCGAGGCCACCATGTCCGCGCTCCGTCTGGCGCGGGCCGCGACCGGCCGCGACCTGGTGGTCAAGTTCGCGGGCGGGTACCACGGCCATGCCGACGCCCTGCTCGCAGCGGCCGGGAGTGGGGTGGCGACCCTCTCGCTGCCCGGGTCGGCGGGTGTGCCGCAGGGTGCGGTCGCCGACACCGTGGTGCTCCCGTACAACTCTGCGGACGCGGTCGCCGAGGCCTTCGCGCTCCATGGCGAGCGCATCGCCGCCGTCATCGTCGAGCCGGTGGCCGGGAACATGGGCTGTGTGGCGCCGGTTCCAGGCTTCCTCGAGCATCTGCGCCGCGTGACCCGTGAGCGGGGGGCCCTGCTCGTCTTCGACGAGGTGATGACCGGCTTCCGGGTGGCGTACGGCGGGGCCCAGCTGCTCTACGGCGTCGAGCCCGACCTGACCTGCCTCGGCAAGGTGATCGGGGGCGGGTTGCCGGTCGGCGCCTATGGGGGCGCTCGCGGGCTGATGGAGCAGGTCGCCCCCCTCGGTCCGGTCTACCAGGCCGGGACGCTCTCGGGCAACCCCCTGGCCATGGCGGCGGGGATCGCGGTCCTCGATCGCCTCCGCAGCGGCGATGCCTATGCTCGGCTGGAGATTCTCGGCGGCAGGCTGGGCGACGGTTTGCGCACCGCGGCCGTGGCGGCCTCGGTCCCTTGCGCGGTCAACCGGGTGGGCAGCATGTTCACCGTCTTCCTGGGGGTGGAGCGGGTCGACGACTACGACGACGCCCGCCGCAGCGACCTGGCGGCCTTCGCCCGGGTCCACCGCGCCTGGCGGGACGCCGGCGTGCTCTGGCCTCCGTCCCAGTTCGAGGCCGCCTTCCTGAGCACCGCCCACGAGGCCACCGACATCGATCGGGCGATCTCGGCCTTCGCCGGGGCGATCCGCGGTGGCTTCGCCGGGGAGTGCTGAGGGCGGGGTGCTGCTGGCGGGGTGCTAACTGCGCCAGGTCCTTTGGTCCCACACCATAGGGGTCGAAGAGCCCGGTGCTAGACTGACCCTTGCCGGGGTGTTGACTCACCCGGGTCGCAAGACTGAGGGGTACGGCACATGGAGCGTCTCTTTTACCTGATACCGATCGTCCTGATCATCGTCCTGCTCTTCGGGGGGGCATCCAAGCTGCCGGAGATCGGGGCGGCCACCGGACGGGCCATCCGTGAGTTCCGGAACGCCGTCTCGGGGGGGCCGGACGGCGCGGCGCCGGGCACGACCGCACCACCCGCGAGCCAGTCGGGCGGCTGGTCGCAGGCGGGCCAGTGGAGCATGCCGGGCGACCGGCCCGCCGCGACCGTCCCCGACGACACGCCCCGGTCCTGAGCTGGGAGGCGGTCGGCGCCTGCGCCGCCCGGTTGATCGGCTCGCGATGAGGGGGAGCTGACGTGGCACTCGGGATACTCCGCCGCGGGGTGCCGCGCCTCGTCCCTGCGAACGCCGGCGGGGACGAGCGCCGGGTGACGGTGGTGGAGCACCTCCAGGACCTCCGTCGGGTGCTCATCGTCTCGCTCTCCGCCTGGGCGGCCGCCACCGTGGTGGCCGCCGTCTTCAACCACTTCGTGCTCGGCGTGCTCGAGTACCCGCTGACCAGCCTCCTCGCCAAGCACAACCATCTGATCTCCAGGCCGATCATCACCAGCCCCACCGAGCTGGTCACCATCCCCGTCGAGGTGGCGATGGTCGGCGGGCTGGTGCTGGCCCTGCCGGTGATCCTCTGGCAGGTCTGGACGTTCGTCTCCCCAGGGCTGCGGCGGGTGGAGCGGCGCTTCGCCCTTCCCTTCGTGGCCTCCGCGCTCGTTCTCTTCGGAGCCGGTGCCTGCCTCGCCTACTTCCTGATGCCGCTCTGGCTCAACCTGCTGACCAGCATCGTCGGCAGCAACGCGATCTTCTTCCCCGACCTCAACCAGTACCTCTCCTTTCTGACCCTGCTCATCGTCGCCTTCGGCGTGACTTTCGAGCTGCCCGTGGTCATCGTGCTGCTCGGCCTCCTTGGGGTCATCTCGTCTGGATGGCTGCGGCGGCGGCGCAAGCTGGCCTGGGGGGGCCTGGTCCTCGGGGCGGAGCTGGTCACCCCCGGGGTCGATCCCTTCACACCGCTCTTTCTGGCGATCCCTCTGGTCGCCCTCTTCGAGCTCTCGATCCTCGTCCTCGCCAAGCCGCTCCGGCGCTGAGGTCCCGTGTACACTGCCCCAGCCATGCGCCCTGACGGCCGCGCCCCCGAGGAGCTTCGCCCCACCCTGATCGAGGTGGGCGTACTCCCCTACCCCGAGGGCAGCTGCATGATCTCGACGGGGCTGACCAAGGTGCTCTGCTCTGCCACGGTGGAGGAGCGGGTCCCCCCCTTTCGCAAGGGCGGCGGGTTGGGGTGGGTGACCGCTGAGTACGCGATGCTGCCACGCAGCACCCAGACCAGGACCGAGCGGGACGGCCGCAGGGGGCGGATCGACGGCCGGTCCCAGGAGATCCAGCGGCTGATCGGGCGCAGCCTCCGGGCCGCGGTCGACTTCTCGGCGCTCGGGGAGCGCTCGATCCTCATCGACTGCGACGTCATCGTCGCGGACGGTGGCACCCGCACCGCGGCGATCACCGGGGGCTTCGTGGCCCTCGCTCTCGCGGTCCGGTCGCTGGAGGAGGCGAAAGTGGTCGGGCCCAAGGTGTTGCGCCGTCACGTGGCGGCGGTGTCGGCGGGGATCGTGGGTGGTGAGCCGCGACTCGACCTCTGCTACCTGGAGGACTCCGCCGCGGACACCGATCTCAACTGCGTCGGGGCCGATGACGGGCGCTTCATCGAGATCCAGGGGTCCGCTGAGAGAGCGCCCTTCAGTCGCCAGGAGCTCGACCGGCTGCTGGCGCTCGCCGACGTTGGCATGACCCGCCTCTTCAACGCTCAGGCGGAGGCACTCGGGACCGGGGTCCATACGGGGTGAGGGTGGCGGTGGCGAGCCGCAACCCGGGCAAGCTTGCGGAGCTGCGGCGGCTTCTCGGCGACCATTCCTGGGAGCTGGTCGATCTGGACGGTGCCGGTTTCTCGGGTGAGCTGGAGGAGACCGGCGTCACCTACGACGAGAACTCCGCACTCAAGGCGCAGACCGTCTGCTCCGCCACTGGTCTGCCCGCCCTCGCCGACGACTCGGGCATCGAGGTGCCCGCGCTCGGCGGCTGGCCGGGGCTGACCTCGGCGCGCTGGATGGGCGAGGCGGCCACCGACGTCGATCGCCTGCACGGGCTGCTCGCCGAGGTGGAGCGTCGCTGCCCGGACGACCGGCGCGCCCGCTATGTCTGCGTGGTCACCCTGGCCCGCCCCGGTAGGGAGCCGGTCTCCGCGCGGGGGGAGACCACCGGCGTCCTGGTCGCCCCCAGCGGGTCCGGCGGCTTCGGCTACGACCCCTCCTTCCTGAGCGACGACCTCGGCATCACCTTCGGCGAGGCGACAGCCGACGCCAAGGACAGAGTCAGCCACCGTGCCCGTGCCCTGGCCGCCCTGCTGGCAGTGCTGGCCCTCGAGCCGGAGCGCTCCTGACCCATTGGCGGGGTGAGTCGTGCGCGACTCTGCCGCGCTGCCGAGGGGCGCGCGCCCCTGTGGGATGAGACGGGGTCCCCCGCCGCTCGCACATCCATTGGCGGGGTGAGGTGAGCCCGGCTGAGCCGGGCCACCGAGGGGCGGCGAGCCCCTGTAGAAAGGGGAGGGGCCCCCACGCGGCCTGCCGCGTGGGGAGCGGGTATGCTCCCAGCGATCCCATTAATATCAGCGTGGCGCCCGTGGGTCGTTGAGCGCGCGCATCCGGAGAGCTGAACCGTGGCAGATCGCCAAGCCGAGCGTGAGTACGACATCGTCATCGTGGGCGGTGGCCCGGCGGGCCTGACGGCAGCCCTCTACGCCGGTCGCAACAAGGTTCGGGCCATCCTCCTGGAGGCCAAGGGCGCCGTCGTCGACGGAGCGCTGATGGGCGCCGGCGGGCAGCTGCTCAACACCGAGCTGATCGAGGACTACCCGGGCGTGAGGTCCATCCTCGGACCCGACCTGGCTCAGATCATGACCGATCAGGCGGCTCAGTTCGGCACCGAGATGATCGCCGCCTCGGTGGAGCGGATCCGGGTGGAGCCGGACGGGACCAAGGTGGTGGAGACGGACCAGGGCGAGCTGCGCGCGCCCGCGGTGATCATCACCGCCGGGGGCAACCCCCGCAAGCTGGGTGTCCCCGGAGAGGCCGAGCTGGCCGGGGTTGGGGTCTCCTATTGCGCCGTCTGCGATGGCGCCTTCTTCCAGGGTGCCCATCTGGCAGTGGTGGGCGGGGGCGATGCCGCCGTGGAGGAGGGCCTTTTCCTGACCCGCTACGCGAGCCGGGTCACCATCATCCACCGGCGCGCCGAGTTTCGCGCCCAGCCCATCCTGGTGCAGGAGGCCCGGGAGAATCCCAAGGTCGACTTCATCCTCGACTCGGCGGTGGAGGCGATCGAGGGCTCCCCGAAGGTGAGCCGGGTGCGTCTGCGCAACGTCGCCACCGGCGAGCAGTCGAGCCTCGACGTCGGAGGCGTCTTCATCTTTGTCGGCTTCCTGCCCAACACTGGGCTGGTGGACACCCACGTCGATCACGACGCGGCCGGGTATTACCTGACCAATCCCCTGACCATGGAAACGAGCGTTCCGGGCATCTTCGCGGCTGGGGATGTCCGCAGCCAGCTCACCCGCCAGGTCACGACCGCGGTGGGCGATGGGACCACCGCCACCATCGCCGCCACCAAGTGGGTGGAGGAGCGCGCCCGGCGGCTCAGGTCGGGGAGCGGCGGAGCTCGGTGACGGAGCCCCGGGGACGGCCTCGTCGCGTCACCAGCATTGCCACCCGCCGGGGTGACGGCGGTGAGACGAGCCTCCTCTACGGCGGTCGCGTGGCCAAGGACGATCCCCATGCCGAAGCGTGCGGAGCGGTCGACGAGGCGGTATCGGCGCTCGGCGTCGCCCGTGCCCAGGAGGGCGACCGTGAGCGGGCGGAGCGGCTCCTGGCCCTCCAGCGCGACCTCTTCACGGTCGGCGCCGAACTGGCGACCGGGCTCGGCGAGCGGGCCCACCTGGAGCGGCACTTCGCGACGGTGACGGCCGCCATGGTCGAGAGGCTCGACGCTCAGCTGGCCGAGCTGGAGGAGCGGGTGCCACTCCCACCGGGTTTCGTCGTCCCCGGCGGCACGGTGGTCGCGGCCGCCATCGACCTGGCCCGCACCCTGGTGCGGCGGGCCGAGCGCCGCGCGGTCAGCCTGCAGCGAGCGGGCCTGCTGGAGAACGGCGAGGTCCTCCGCTACCTCAACCGCCTGAGCGACCTGCTCTTCATGCTCGCCCGGGAGGCGGAGCAGGGCGCAACCATCCTCCGCCACCCGGCGGACGGCTGAGCCCGGCTGGCCGTCCCGACCAAGAGAGAGGGTCGGGACTCTCCGCGGTGGCCATGTTGTCCATCGCAGACAAATACCCGTGTGTCAGCGTGCCCCGCGGGCACATGCTCTGGCCGCTCTGCACCCCGATGATCGGACCATGCTCTACGACCAACTCTTCGTCAGCATGGAGCGCGCGCGCTGGGATCTGAGCCGGGACATCGACTTCGACGCCATCGAACCGGCCAGGCTCACCCCCCGATGGATCGACACCGTTCGCGAGGTCTGCGCCTTCCAGCTCGCCTCCCTGCGTGCCAGCGAGATGTTCCTGGGCGGCTTCCGCACCGACATCGACTTCTGCAGCTTCGTCTCCGTCTGGTTCTACGAGGAGATGGAGCACCACCTGGTGCTGCGCAAGTACCTGGAGCATCTTGGTGAGGTGGTGGAGGAGACGGAGCTGCCGCGGCTCCGGATCAGCCCCGACGAGGCGCCGGCGATCGACGCTCTGACCCTGCGGTTCTTTGGTGAGCAGCGGCTGGCACAGCGGTATGCGGCCCTCGCCGCCACCGTCCCCGAGCGGGTGCTGGGCCGGATCTTCACCATCCTCGCCGCCGGTGAGGCGCGCCACGCCGCCGCCTACGCCACCTACCTGCGCCGCGCCGTCGAGAGGCATCCCGCTGCGCTGCCCGGCATCCTCCGCCTGGCCCTCTGGACCATGCGCGGTGCGGACGAGCCGGCCACGGCTGCGCCCGCGGACACCCGTCGGGCGCCGGCGACGCTCCGCGAGGACCGCCACTACATCCGCCGGATGCAGGGGCTGTACCACCTGCTCGCGCCCGACGCCACGACCGTCGTGGAGGATCTTCCCGCTCTCAGGCCGGCAGCAGCCGGCGCGCTCTGAGGGCCAGCCAGAGCAGGTGACGCCGGGTCGGGTCGTCGATCGGGAGCCCGCGCTCGCGGATACGCTGGAGGCGGTACACCACGGTGTGGCGGTGAAGGCCGAGCTTGGCGGCCGCTTCGCCCAGGCCCGACGTCGACAGCACCGCCTCCAAAGTCTCATGCAACTCGCCGTGCCGGTCCACTCCCGGGGCGGACAGCGGTCCCAGGACGCTCGCGACAAAGCGCCGCATCGCCTCGGGGTCGCTGTCGAGGACGGCGAAGACGCCCAGTTCCGCGTCGTCGTGGATCCTCCGCTCCGGGACGAGCCGCTGGCCGACATCCAGGGCGCGCTGAGCCCGGTGCCCCGCGTCGCCGACGTCGCCCAGGCGGTCCGCCACCGGACCGACACCAAAGACCACTCCCGGATTGGTCTCGACGGCTGCCGTGCAGGCCGGCAGGTGATCGATGCGGGGATCGACGAGCAGCACCCAGGTGTTCTCGGACGCCGACACTGTGAGCGCGCGCAGAGGTCGCAGCACCAGCTCGGCGAGCTGGTCCTGGTCACCGGGCCAGATGCAGGCGATGACCCGGTACGGAGGGGTGAGGTCGAGCTCGCAGGCCGCGGCGGCGCGCCGCAGCTCGGGGGAGACGTCGCCGGCGAGGAGGCGGTGGAGGACGCGGTCGCGCTCCTGGTCGCGCCGCCGCAGCAGGCGTTCGCGCCGCTCCAGGTAGGCGGCGCCGACGGCCGCCGAGATCTCGTCGAGGTAGTCGATGACCTGGGCGGCGAGCGCGATGAGAGTCGTCTGGGGCATCTCGTGCTCGCGGGCGACGGTGCCGACCACCTCCTCCCAGACCACCTTGGCGGCCACCCGGTACGCCGAGAGGAGCACGTCGAGGGGGACCTCGAGGTCGGCCTGGTCGGCGCCCATCTGAGCGAGCCGGTCGAGATCGCCGAGGCGGGGCCCGCGCCCGTCATGGAGGCGCCGGACGAGCACCCGGAGGGCGTCACGGCAGGCGGAGACGATGGAGCGGAGGTAGGCGACGGTATTGAGCCGGCCGGGGAAGACGATCTCTGAGGAGATCCGCCGGGCCATCCTGCCGGCGATGGCGTCGGCGTCGGCGAGCAGGCGGGCGGTGACCGCGGAGGGAAGGTTGGCCGACTCGACCAAGACCGCGGGGCGCGGTTTGGATGCCATGGCCAGATTAGCCACCTCACACAAAAAGACAGGGTCGGGACCGCCTTGACGGCGATTGTTTTGGCCATTCTGCACCAGGAGCATGGAATCGTGCTATACGACGACCTCTTTGTGAACCTGGAACGGGCCCGTTGGAATCTGAGCCGTGACATCGACTGGGAGGCCATCGAACCCGACAAGCTCACCCCGGGATGGATCTTCGATGTGCGCGAGGTCTGCCTCACCGAGCTCTCGGCGCTCTACGCGACGGAGATGTTCCTGCGCGACTTCTACGCCGACATCGACTTCTGCAGCTTCATCTCGGTCTGGTTCTACGAGGAGATGAAGCACCACCTGGTGCTCCGCAAGTACCTGGAGCGGGTGGGCGAGGTGATCGAGGAGGCCGAGCTTCCCCGGCTCCGGCTCAGCTTCGACGAGGGCCCCGCCATCGAGACCCTGACCATGCACTTCTGCGGCGAGCAGCGCCTCGCCCACTGGTACACCGCCTTCAGTGCGAATGCGCCCGAGCCGGTCCTCCGCCAGATCTTCAAGGTCCTGGCGGCCGATGAGCTGCGCCACGGTGCCGCCTACGCCAAGTACCTGCGCAAGGCGGTGCGCAACAAGCCGGAGGTGCTCCCCGCGATCCTGCGGATGGCGCTCTGGATGATCCGCACCACCAACGACAACCCGAAGCATCCGACCACGGTCACAGAGCCCTCGGTGGTGTCCCTGCTCGAGGATCCTCACTACATCCGCCGCATGCTCAACATGTACCTCCCCGGCCGTGACCACGAGGCCCCGGTGCAGCGGCGCATCCTGGCCCTCATGTCGGAGCTGGCCGGCACCAAGCTGTCGTCGGTGCGCGATCTGCTCACCCAGATCCGGGCGCTGGAGGAGACGGCGGCCGTCGCCGTCTGACGCGTCGAGCGCGCCGATCGCGGCCCGCACCAGACCGTGACCGACCCCTGGCTGCGGGCACGTGCGCCGTGCCGCGATCTGCGCTCGCGGGCTTGGGGGTTGCCGCATCTTGGATAATCGGTCGATGGCGGAGGAGCTGCGCATCCATGTGACCGTCAGCGGGCGCGTCCAGAACGTCGGCTTCCGCGCCTTCGTCCTCTTCCGGGCCACCGAGCTCGGGGTGCGCTGCACCGTGGCCAACCGGCCCGACGGGAGCGTCGAGTGCGTGTCCGAGGGGACGCGCACCCAGATGGATCTTTTGATTCAGTCACTCCATGAGGGGCCCCGTTCGGCGCGCGTGGACGCCGTCGATGTGGTGGAGCAGCCGGCCCGGGGCGACCTTCCCTCCCCAAGGATCACGGCGTGAGCGGGCTCCGCGTCGCCGACCGGATGTCCCGGCTCGGTACGGAGTCCGCCTTCGAGGTCCTGGCCCAGGCTCAGCGTCTGGAGGCGCAGGGGAGGGACGTGATCCACATGGAGATCGGGGAGCCGGACTTCGCCACCCCGTCCAACATCAGCGAGGCCGCGATCCGCTCACTCCGGGAGGGGGCCACCCATTACACGCCCGCAAGCGGCATCTGGGAGGTCCGCGAGGCCACCGCCCGGTACGTCACCCGGCAGACCGGAGTGCCGACCGCCGCCGAACAGATCGTGCTCGTACCCGGCAGCAAAAACCTTCTCTACTTCGCCCTCCTCTCCCTGATAGAGCCGGGTGATGAGGTGCTGCTCCCGGATCCCGGTTACCCGATCTACGGCTCGCTGGTCAACTTCGTCGGCGCCACCCCGGTGTCGGTGCCGATCCGCGAGCAGAACGATTTTCGCCTCGATGTCGAGGAGCTGCGCTCGCTGGTCACGCCTCGCACCCGGGTGCTCATCGTCAACAGCCCCGCCAACCCCACCGGCGGGGTATTGACCCGGGAGGATTGCGAGGCGGTGGCGGCGATCGCCATCGAGCACGACCTCTTCGTGGTGACCGACGAGATCTATTCGCGGCTCATCTACGAGGGCCGGCATGTCTCGCCCTACTCGATCGACGGGATGGCCGAGAGGTGCCTCCTGATGGACGGGCTCTCCAAGGCCTGGGCCATGTGCGGCTGGCGGCTCGGCTTCGGGGCCATGCCGGTCCAGCTGGCGGAGCGGATGGACACGTTGATGATCAACACGTCGTCGTGCGCCGCCGCCTTCACCCAGTGGGCGGCGGTCGAGGCCTTCGAGGGCGCCGCCTCCGACGCGGCGGTGTCGGCGATGATGGCGGAGTTCGCCGAGCGCCGCGATGTCGTCGTCGACGGGCTCAATGCCATCCCTGGAATCCGCTGTCACAAGCCCGCCGGGGCCTTCTACGTCTTCCCCAACATCGAGGGTACGGGCTGGGATGAGCGATCCTTGCAGCAGGCGCTCCTCAACGAGGCGGGAGTGGCCGCGCTGGCCGGCACCGCCTTCGGCGCGCATGGCCGCGGGTACCTCCGCCTCAGCTACGCCAACAGCGTGACCAACCTCGAGAAGGGCATCGAGCGGATCGGCGACCTGCTCGCCGGGCACCCTCCGGATCGGGCCGGCTCCGCCGCGGCGGTGGTGCGCTGACCGAGGGACCGCCAGCCGACGTCCGTCCGGGTCTCGACGAGACCCGACGGCTGGCACGGGATCACGAGCTGGTCGCCCTGGTGCGGACCATCCCGGCGCGCGAGATGACCGGGCCGCGCATGCTGGCCGCCGTGGGGGATCGGCCCGGAGCCTTCCTCTTCGAGTCCGCAACCGGGCAGGGGGAGTTTGCTCGCTTCACCTTCGCGGGCCTGGCCGGGCCCGAGCGGTTCCGGGTCCGCCGTGGGCGCCTCACCCGCCTCGGGGAGGGTGAACCGGCCGCTCCGATCCCCTGCGCCGACCCGCTCCGCGCCCTCCAGGAGTTCACCGCCGGCCCGCGTGTCGCGCTCCCCGACGACCTGGACGTGCCCTTCACGGGCGGCTCTGTCGGGCACCTTTCCTATGAAGCGGTGACCAGCTTCGAGAAGGTCGCCCGGCCCGAGCGCGATCCCCTCGACCTCCCCGACGCCTGGTGGGGCCGCTGCCTCTCCTGCAGCGTTCTCGACCGGGAGAGGGAGCTGGTCCACCTCATCACCCACATCCCGACCGACTCCGATGTGGCGGAGGCCCATGCCCAGGGGGTGCGCCGCCTGGATGCGATGGCTGCGAGCCTGGCGGCCGCGGTGACCCCCACGGTTGCGGTCGCGCCCTCCGCATCGCCGCCGCTGCCCGACGCCGCCGCCAACCTGAGCCGCGACGCCTTCCTCGCCGCGGTGGAGCGGTGCCTCGAGTACATCGCGGCCGGGGACATCTTCCAGGTGCAGATCTCGCGCCGCTTCAGCCTGGAGTTCGATGTCTCGCCGATCACCCTCTACGCCGCTCTGCGCGAGGCCAACCCGAGCCCGTACCTCTTTTACCTGCGCACCGACGACTGCGCGCTGGTCGGCACCTCTCCGGAGATGCTGGTCCGGGTCTCAGAGGACGGGCGCGTCGACTATCACCCGATCGCGGGCACCCGGCGGCGTGGGACGACGGCGACGGAGGACGCCGCCATGGAGGCCGAGCTACAAGGCAGCGTCAAGGAGCAGGCCGAGCATCTCATGCTCGTCGACCTCGGCCGCAACGATGTGGGGCGCGTCTGTGAGATCGGCAGCGTCCAGGTGACCGACTACGCGGCGGTGCGTCGGTACGCCAACGTCATGCACCTGGAGACCTCGATTCAGGGCAGGCTCCGCTCCGGGCTCACCGCGGTCGACGCGCTGCGCGCCTGCTTTCCGGCCGGGACGGTCACCGGTGCTCCCAAGGTGCGGGCCATGGAGATCATCGCCGAGCTGGAGCCCGAGGTCCGGGGCGTCTATGCCGGGGCGGTGGGCTACCTGGACTTCCGGGGCAGCCTGGACACGGCGATCGCACTCCGCACCGCGGTGGTGTGCCGGGGCCGGCTCCACCTCCAGGCGGCCGCGGGGATCGTCGCCGACTCCGATCCGGCCGAGGAGGCGCGCGAGATCGACAACAAGCTTCGCGCCCTGGTCCGGGCCGTCGAGGCGGTCCGCCCCACGGTGAGCGGAGCGGAGGGCCGCCGGTCGTGAACGATGAGTTCCTCCTGCCCGAGCGGGACCTTAGCGATTCAGTCGTCGTTGTCGATAACTACGATTCGTTCACCTTCAATCTGGTCCAGCGGCTGGGCGAGCTGGGCGCGCGCTGCGTCGTGGTCCGCAATGACACCACCACGGTGGCCGCCATCGGCGAGCGCGGGCCGGCGGCGGTGGTGATCTCGCCGGGCCCCAAGACGCCCGCCGAGGCGGGGATCTCGGTGGCGCTGATCCGCACGCTGGGGGCCATCATCCCCATCCTCGGGGTGTGCCTCGGGCACCAGGCCATCGGCGAGGCATACGGTGGCCGCGTGGTGCGCGCGCCGTCGATCATGCATGGCAAGCTGAGCCAGGTTCACCACCACGGCACCGGGCTCTTCGCCGGCGTGCCCGACCCCTTCGCCGCGACCCGGTACCACTCGCTGGTGGTCGAGCCGGCCAGCCTGCCGGCGTCCCTGGAGGTGACCGCCCGCACCGAGGACGGCGTGATCATGGCGCTTCGCCACCGCGAGCACCCCGTGGTGGGCGTCCAGTTCCACCCCGAGTCCATCGGCACCGACGCCGGCTACCGCATCCTCGAGAACTTCCTCAAGATGACGTCAGCACCCCTCGAGGTCCACGGATGAGGCCGATGGGGCACGTCGTCGGAGTGGGGGCTTGCGCAGGCGGCAGCGCAATGCCGCCGAGCACGAGGCGCGGACAGCAGAGCTGTCCGACGCCGGTCCCCCCGAAGACGATGTGCCCCGTCGGCCGCCGTCGGCGTTTTCGATGACCGCCGATCTCGGGGCCCTCGGACCCATCGTGGAGCGGAAGCGGCGCGAGGTCGAGGCGATCAGGTGCGGTCGCGGCGCCATCTGGGCCAAGGCCGAGCTGCTCCCGCCCGCTCCCGGCTTCGAGGCACTGCGCGGTGGCCGGGTGATCGCCGAGCTGAAGCGCCGCTCGCCGAGCGGCGGGGCGCTCCGGACAGACCTCGACGTGGGGGCGGTGGCCGCGGCGTACGCGGGGGCGGGCGCCAGGGCCATCTCGGTGCTCACCGATGGTCCGGACTTCGGCGGCTCCCCCGCTGATCTGGAGGCGGTGCGCGCCACCGTCACCATCCCGGTGCTGCGCAAGGACTTCACGGTGGACCCGGTGCAGATCGCGGAGTCCCGTGTCCTCGGTGCCGACTGGGTGCTGCTGATCGTCGCCGTCCTCGAGGGAGGCGCCCTCGACGAGTGTCTGGAGGCGGTGCGGCGGGCCGGTGCCCACGCCCTGGTCGAGGTCCACGACGAGGCCCAGCTGGAGCGCGCGGTGGTCGCCGGGGCGGCCTGCGTGGGCATCAACAACCGCGACCTGCGCACTCTCCGGACCGACCTGGGCACCTTCTCCCGCCTGCGCCGGCTGCTTCCCGACCCCTCCGTCAGCGTCGCCGAGTCCGGGGTGCGCAGCGCCGCCGACGTCACTCGGCTGGTGGGGGAGGGGGCGGACGCGGTGCTGGTCGGCGAGGCGTTGATGCGTCAGGAAGACCCGGCCACGCTCTGTGCCGAGATGGTGGCCGCCGCCGCGGCCGCGGCCGGAGTGTCGCGGTGATCGTCAAGGTCTGCGGCGTGCGCACCGCCGCGATCGCAGAGTGCGCCGTCGACGCCGGTGCCGACTGGGTGGGGGTCGTGCTCGAGCCCCGCAGCCCCCGGCATGCCGGCGACCCGGAGGTCGAAGCGGTGCGGCGAGCGCTCGCCGGGCGGGCCGACCTGGTCGGGGTGATGGTCGAACCGCCCGCTGCGCGGTGCCGGGAGCTGACCCGGCGCCATCGGTTGGACGCGGTCCAGCTCCACGGCCGGGTGGCTCCGGACGTGGTCGGCGACATCGACGTCGCCGTCATCCGGGCGGTCAACCCCGCCGGCCCGGGGGACGCCTTCACCACCGACTGGTGGCCGGACTGCCTGCTCCTGCTCGACAGCGCGCCGCGGGGGGCCGGAGCGCTCCCCGGAGGGACGGGCGTGCCGATCGATCTCGAGACGGCCGCCGAGGTGGCCGCTCACCGTCCCATCATCCTGGCCGGAGGTCTCACCCCCGACACCGTAGCCGCCGCCATCGAGCGGGTCCGCCCCTACGGCGTCGACGCGAGCAGCGGCCTGGAGTCGAGCCCGGGCGTCAAGGATCCCGGCCGAGTGCGAGACTTCGTGCTGGCGGCGCGGGAGGCCTTTGCCACGGTCGAGGCGCGTCGGATACGCGGGACGGCGGATTCCGCCGCCCGCCAAGGAGGGAGTCGATGACCACCGCCGGACGGTTCGGCATCTACGGTGGGGCCTTCGTGCCCGAGACGCTCGTCCCCGCGCTCGAGGAGCTGGAGGCGGCGATGAACGAGGCTCTCGCCGATCCTGCCTTCATCGCCGAGCTCGACGGCTGGCTCTACGACTACGCCGGGCGGCCCACCCCGCTGACCCTTGCCCGGCGGCTGACCGAGGCCTGCGGCGGTGCCGAGATCTGGCTCAAGCGCGAGGATCTGGTCCACACCGGTGCCCACAAGCTGAACAACGCCCTCGGCCAGGTGCTGCTCGCCCGGCGGATGGGCAAGACCCGGATCATCGCCGAGACCGGGGCGGGCCAGCACGGCGTCGCCACCGCCACGGTGTGCGCCTGCTTCGGCCTCGAGTGCGTCGTGTACATGGGTCGCGAGGACATCCGCCGCCAGGCGCTGAACGTCTACAAGATGGGACTTCTCGGGGCCGAGGTGAGGCCCGTCGACAGCGGGTCCAGGACCTTGAAGGACGCCACCAACGAGGCCATTCGAGATTGGGTCACCAATGTCGAGAACACGCACTACGTGATCGGGTCGGTGGTCGGTCCCCACCCCTATCCCACCCTGGTCAAGCGGTTCCAGCGGGTGATCGGCGACGAGGCGCGTCGGCAGGCGCTGCAACGCTGGGGGGCGCTCCCCGACACGGTGGTCGCCTGCGTGGGTGGGGGCAGCAACGCCATCGGCATCTTCACCGCCTTCCTCGAGGACGAGGACGTGGAGCTGGTCGGGGTGGAGGCCGCCGGTCGCGGCATCGAGACCGGGGAGCACGCGGCGTCACTCGAGGCGGGCAGGCCCGGAGTCCTCCATGGCGCCTACAGCTACCTCCTCCAGGACGCCAACGGACAGGTGCGCGAGACCCATTCGATCTCGGCGGGGCTGGACTACCCGGGGGTGGGTCCCGAGCACGCCGCTCTCCGCGACGCTGAGCGCGCGCGCTACGTCACCTGCACCGACGGCGAGGCGCTGCGCTCCTTTCACCGCCTCTGCCGGATGGAGGGGATCATCCCTGCGCTGGAGTCCAGTCACGCCCTGGCCGTCGCCGAGCGGCTGGCCCGGGAGCTGGGCCCCGGCCACCGCGTGCTGGTCTGCCTGAGCGGCCGCGGGGACAAGGACATCGACACCGTCAGGGCCGTGAGCGGCGCCGGGGAGGGGGACTCGTGACCGCCGCCACCGCGGGGAGGTTCGAGGCCGCCTTCGCGGCGGGGGCTGCAGGCGGCCGGCCCGGGATCATCCCCTACGTCACTGCCGGCTTCCCGGGCCCCGACGACACCGCTCCACTCCTGCTCGCCTGCCAGCGGGCGGGCAGCCTGGCCGCCGAGGTGGGCATTCCCTTCAGCGACCCGCTCGCGGACGGGCCCACCATCCAGAGCGCCGGCTGGCGGGCCCTGGAGCAGGGGATGACTCCGGCTCGCGCCATCTCGGAGGTGGCCCGGGCGCGGGACGCCGGGCTGACCATCCCGGTGGCGGCGATGACCTACATCAACCCGGTGCTCACCATGGGCATCGAGGCCTTCGCCGGCGCCTGCGCCGCCGCGGGGATCGACGGCGTGATCGTCCCCGACCTGCCGGTCGAGGAGGCGGCCGGCCTGGCCGCGTCGCTCGGGGCCCACGGAGTGGCCCACATCCCCCTGGTGGCTCCGACCACCCCGACCTCGCGGGTGGCCCGGGTGGCCGCCACCGCCGCCGGCTTCATCTACTGCGTCAGCGTCACCGGCACCACCGGGGCCCGCGAGAGCGTGAGCCCCGCCGCCCTCGACCTGCTGGAGCGGGTGCGCTCGGTGACCGCTTTGCCCCGGGCTCTCGGCTTCGGCATCTCCCGTCCCGAGCACGTCGAGGCGCTCACTGGGCACTGCGAGGCGGTGGTGGTCGGTTCGGCCCTGCTCGACGCCATCGCGAGCGGTGGGGACGACCCCGGGGCGATCGCGGAGCGGTTTGTTCGCGAGCTCCGCGGGGTCGGCGCGGCCGGGTGACCGCCCCGATGAGGTCCCCGGTGTCTCTCCGATGAGCGATCCCATCAACCTGGCTCCGATCCACCGGTTGGAGGGAGAGGTGCGGGTGCCCGGCGACAAGAGCATCAGCCACCGTGCCCTCATCCTCGGTGCGCTGGCGCGCGGCCGCACCTACCTGGGGGGGCTGGCCCCGGGCGAGGACGTCGCCCACACCGCGTCGTGCCTGGAGGCCTGCGGCGTCTTCGTCCGGATCTACGGCGATGGCCGCGCCATGGTGGAGGGCAACGGGCCGGACCATGCGCTGAGCGCACCGGGCCACCGGCTCGACTGCGGAAACTCGGGGAGCACCATGAGGATGCTCGCCGGGGCCATCGCCGGGCATCCGATCACCGTCTGCCTGCAGGGGGACGCCTCACTGATGCGGCGCCCGATGCGCCGCATCGCCGCCCCGCTCCAGGAGATGGGGGCGGCGGTCCGGCTAGGGCCCGACGGGACCGCCCCGATGACCGTCGAGGGGCACCGCCCGCTCCGTGCGATCAGCTTCGAGCCCCCGGTGGCGAGCGCCCAGGTTAAGACGGCGGTGCTGCTGGCCGGGCTCTTCGCCGACGGGCCCACCACGGTCCTCGAGCCGGCGCCCACCCGCGACCACACCGAGCGTCTCCTCGAGCTCTGCGGCATCGAGGTCGCGAGCCGTGAGGGCCGGGTCACCGTCATCCCGGGCGCGCTGCAGCCGTTCGGCCTGCGCATCCCCGGTGACATCAGCTCGGCCGCGTTCTTCCTCTGTCTGGCGGCGGCGCGTGAGGGATGGCGGGTTCGCTGCCCGGAGGTGGGGCTCAACCCCGGGCGCGACGGGGTCATCGAGGTGCTGCGCGCCATGGGCGCGTCGGTCGACGTCCTGGAACGCGAGCCCGCCGGCGGCGTCGAGCCGGTCGGCGACGTGGAGGTGCGCGGCGGGCCACTGCGCGGGACCCGGATCGGCGGGGCCCTGGTCCCACGGCTCATCGACGAGCTGCCCGTGATCGCCGTGCTCGCCACCCAGGCGGAGGGGGTGACCGAGATCCGCGATGCCGCCGAGCTCCGGACCAAGGAGTCCGATCGGATCGCCC
>PLOF01000087.1 GCA_003142035.1 Candidatus Dormiibacterota bacterium | reverse complement strand
GGGTGCAGATCGTCGGGGAGTGAGCTAACTAGCGATGGGGTCGCCGGCCACGGTGGAGGGGCGGCCCGACACCTCGGGCGGGGGCTCGCTCGCATAGAGGGCGGGCCGGCGGTCGCGGAGGAGGTGGTTGCGCGGTGTGCGCCACCGGGCCCTCTCGACCGCGGTCAGGTCGACGTCGGCGATGAGCAGCTGGTCACGATCGGGGCTGGCCGGCCCGGCGAGGGGCCAGCCGTCGGGCCCCACGATGATCGAGGCACCGAGGAACCTGACGCCCCGCTCCTCCCCCACCCGATCGGCGCAGGCGACCGCGGTGCCGTTGGCGGCAGCGGCGGCCATGGCCATGATGTCCCCCTGGCAGTACCCGTGCTCGTCGTGGAGGCGGCGCCGGAAGGATGCGACCCAGTTGGTCGGAACGGCGATCAGCTCGGCGCCGCGGAGGGCGAGGGTGCGGGCGACCTCGGGGAACCAGAGGTCGTAGCAGATGGCGAGCCCCACCCGGGCGAAGGGAAGGTCGACGACCACCAGCCCACTCCCCGGCTGGAACCACGACTGCTCGTCATAGAAGAGGTGGACCTTGCGATAGGTCGCCAGCCGGCCCTCGGGACCGAGGACGACGGCGCTGTTGTGACGGCAGCCATTCCCGATCTCGGCCAGGCCCCCGACCACGTACACGCCGAGGCGGCGGCAGGCGCCGACCAGCACCGCCACGCTCTCCCCGCTGTCCGCGTCCTCGGCTAGGCGGCCGGCCTCCTCCTCCCCGGAGAAGACATAGCCCGAGGACGCCAGCTCCGGGAGGACGACCAGCTGGGCGCCCTGCGCCGCCGCGGCCTCGACCTGAGCGACCGCGGCGGCGCGGTTCCCGTTCAGGTCGCCGATGTGCGGCTCGTACTGGGCGACGGCGATGCGGACCGTCCGGCTCGCGGATTCGGTCACGTCGCCAAGATGGTGAAGGTGTGGTAGGCGAGCACCACGACGATCCTATCCGCGGGGAGACGTGCCGCGGCGTCGACGGAGGTCGGAGAGCCACCGCGGGCGGTGGGAGCTCTACCATGAAGCCGATAAGCATGGGGCCGAAACCGAGAGAACGTCAGGCTGGCCGGCCGAGCACATGCCGGGGAACCCTGTGGGTCAGCTGATGCCGGTGACCCTGGCCCAGGAGCGACTGCTCGGCCTGGTTGCATCACGCACCACGGCTGAGGAGCTCGTGCCCCTCGACCGGGCGCGGGGTCGGGTCCTGTCACGTCCGGTGATCGCCGGATGGGCGCTCCCCGGCTGTGACAACTCGGAGATGGACGGCTTTGCGGTCCGCGCGGATGAGTGCGCCACCGCCTCGCCCGCGACCCTGGCGCGGCTCCCCGTGGCCGGTGACGCCCGGGCGGGGGCGGCCATCGGAACGCTCGCTCGCGGCACCGTGGCCGCCATCGCCACCGGGGCGGCGGTGCCCCTCGGCGCCGACGCTGTCGTGCCGATCGAGGACACCCGTCCGGATGGGCCGGGCAGCGTTCTCCTTCTCGTCGCGCCACGACCAGGACAACATGTGCGGCATGCAGGGGAAGACCTCGAATCGGGGAAGGTCATGCTCCCCCCGGGTCGCCGGCTGCGTCCGGTGGACATCGCGGCCTGCGCTGCCGTGGGAGGCTCCTCCGTCTGGGTCTGGCGCCGTCCTCGGGTCGCGGTCCTGTCGGGAGGCGATGAGCTGGTGCCCGTGGGAGCGATGCCGGCGCCCCACCAGGTCACGGACAGCAATGCGGCGATGCTGGCCGCCGCCGTCTCAGAAGCGGGTGGCGAGGTGATCGCCCTCGGCATTGTCGGGGACTCTCCCGACCTTCTGCGCGAGCGGCTGGATGGTGCCAGCGGGTGTGATCTGATCATCACCAGCGGGGGTGTCAGCGTTGGCCGGTACGACTACGTGAGGCAGGTGGTCGGTGAACTGGGATCGATCGAGGCATGGCGCATCGCCATGCGTCCCGGCAAGCCGCTCCTCATCGGCCGGATCGGCGACACGCCCATGCTCGGGCTGCCGGGGAACCCGGTCAGCGCCGCGGTGACCTTTGAACTTTTCGGGAGGCCCGCGCTGCTCGCGCTCCAGGGGGCCTCCCAGGTCCATCGCCGCCACGTCGCGCTGCGAGCCGGGGAGGACCTGGACACCCCCGCGGACCTGGAGACGTACCTGCGCGTGCGCCTCACCGACGCCGGCGACGGCATTCCGATCGCCACCCTGAGTGGTGGCCAGAGGTCATCCATGCTGCGCTCGCTCACCGACGCCGAGGCCCTGCTCATCGTGCCCGTCGGGATGTCGCGGGCTCCAGCCGGGACCCTGCTCACCGGTCTGGAACTCGGGTGATCCGATGAGCGGGAGCCCGCCGGATGCGGTGCGCGTCCTCTGCTTCGGTGCCCTGCGAGAGCGCCTCGGGAGGGAGATCGTGGTCCGGGAAAAGGTCACGACGGTCCTCGACCTCTGGTCGCTGGTGACCCACGACCATCCGGACTTTCGGGATCCGCAGGGGCGGGTCAGGCCGGCCCGCAACTTTGCGTACTGCGACTGGCAGACGCCGGTCGAGCCCGGCGACGAGGTGGCGTTCATGCCTCCCGTTGCCGGCGGGTCCGTGGACGAGGAGGCGGGGCCCCGACTGCGCGTGGCGCTGGTGCCCGACCCCATCGACGTCAGCCGTCTCGTGGCGGAGGTGCGAGGCGACGGCGCCGGCGCGATCGCGGCCTTCGTCGGTGCGGTGCGCAACACGAGTGAGGGCCGCCCGGTGCGGGGGCTCGACTACGAGACCTACCAGCCGATGGCGGACCGAGAGCTGCGCCGCATCGCCGCGGATGTGGCGGAGCGGCATGGCCTGAGTGGCATGGCCCTGGTCCACCGTGTCGGTTCGCTGCTGGTGGGTGAGGTCAGCGTGGCCGTGGTCGCGGCGGCGCCGCATCGGCGGGCCGCCCTGCTGGCCTGTTCGGAGGCGGTGGAAGCTCTCAAGCGCGATCTGCCGATGTGGAAGCGCGAGCATCACCCGGATGGGACACGCTGGGTGGGCGCCGGCGACCTCAATGGCGCACCGTCGCAGGGCGGGCTCGCTCTTCTTGCCGGATCCGGCGATCCCCGCGGGGAGGGGGCGGCGGATACGGCCCCTCTCGGTCACGACCCCATGCCTGCGCCTGCTCCCCCCCTCCTCTCCCACCTGGACCCATCCGGCGCCTTCCTCATGGTGGACGTCAGTGACCGGCCGCCCACGCTCCGCGCCGCCCTGGCCGAGGCGGTGGTGCGCTTCAGCGACCCGGCCACGCTGGCCGTCCTGCGCCACGGCTCACCGAAGGGCGACGTGCTCGCCGCCGCCCGCCTCGCCGGGATCATGGGCGCCAAGCACACCCCCGAACTGATTCCCCTCTGCCATCCGCTTCCCCTGACCCACCTGGATGTGCAGATCACCGTGGAGGAGTCCCCACCCGGGGTCCATATCGTGAGCTCTGCTCGCTGCGCTGGATCGACCGGTGTGGAGATGGAGGCTCTGACCGCCGCCACGGTGGCCGGCCTCACCGTCATCGACATGCTGAAGTCCGCGGATCCTTGGATGACCGTCGAGTCGGTGCGACTGCTCAGCAAGAACGGTGGCCGCAGTGGCAGCCTCCACCGCCCATGATGAGCTGGCGAGCCGCGGTCATCACCGTGAGCGACAGCCGGGGACGGGGCGAGACCACGCACGATCCGAGCGGTGACCTGATCGTCGCCCGGCTCGCGGAACTGCCTGCCGACATCACCGACCGCCGGCTGGTGCCGGACGAGGTCGAGGCCATCCGGGCAGCGCTGGGGGCCGTCTTGGCGCGGGCGCACCTGGTCGTGCTCAGCGGCGGCACCGGCCTCGGGCCCCGCGACGTGACGCCACAGGCGATCTCACCCCTTCTCGACTACGAGGTCCCGGGCATGGCCGAAGCGATGCGCCGGGAGGGTCTTCGCAACACACCCCACGCCATGCTGTCCCGACAGGTGGTGGGGGTCAGCCAGGGCCGGCTCGTGGTCGCGCTCCCGGGCAGCCCCGCAGCCGTCGACCAAGGGCTCAGGACAGTCTGGAAGGCGCTGCCCCACGCTCTGAGGCTGCTCGCCGGCGACACCGCTCACGGCGGGACGTCACCCCCCGATGTAGGACATCTCGATCCGTCGTAACGACGGGGTGAGGGACGCTCTCACTTCGGAGTAGCGGTCAGCGCGCCGTTGCCAGCAGGAGCTCACCAGCTGACGCAGCTCACCGTCGCCGGCGCCGCCCCGGAGCGCCCCACGAAGATCCAGCCCGGAGACCGCGAAGAGGCAGGTGTAAAGGTGCCCGTCCGAGCCGAGCCGGGCTCGGGTGCAGTCGCCGCAGAAAGGCCGGCTCACCGAGGCGATGACACCCACCTCCCCGGGTCCGTCGGCAAACCGGTAACCCCGGGCGACGGCACTCGGCTGGCGAGCCTCCTCCAGCAGCGGGTGCCTGCGGCTCACCACGTCCAGGATCTCCTGAGCCGTGACCACTTCCTCGCGCCGCCAGCCGTTCGACGACCCCACGTCCATGTACTCGATGAACCGGAGGGTCAGCCCGGCGGAGCGGGCGAAATCAACCAGGTCGAGGATGCTGCCCTCGTTCACTCCTCGCCGGACCATGCAGTTGAGCTTGATGGGATGGAGGCCGGCCTCCTGGGCGGCGGAGATCCCCGCCAGCACCTCGGCCAGATCAATCCGTGAATCGCTCATCGCGGCGAAGATCTTCGGGTCGAGGGAGTCGAGGCTGACGGTGAGGCGGCGAAGCCCAGCGCTTGCAAGGGGACCGGCCAGGCGACGGAGCAAGGCTCCGTTGGTGGTCAGGGCCAAGTCCGGGATGCCGAGCCCGTGCAGCCGGCGCACGATCTCGACGAGGTCGGGACGGAGCAGCGGCTCTCCCCCGGTGAGGCGGATCTTGGTCACACCCAGGGAGACGAAGATGCCGGCCAGCCGAACGATCTCGCCGGCGCTGAGCTGCTCACCGGCGGGAAGGAATCGGTGGCCCGGACCATAGTGGTCCCGGGGCATGCAGTAGGGGCAGCGGAAGTTGCAGCGATCGGTGACCGAGATGCGCAGGTCGCGCAGCGGGCGATCCAGAGAATCGTGGAGAGGTGCAGGACGACCTTCACCGTCCCGCGGCAACGCGCCGTCTCCGCCGGTCAGGGCGCGACGAGCCGCGGTCGCAGTCCTCATCGTGGGCTCACCCCAGGTAGCGGCTCAACTCCGAGAATCGATCATAGCCGAGCCGTCCCGGAGCGCCGTCAGATCCCCGCTCGGGACACCGGTTCCACCACCCACGGTCCTATGGCGTGTGCTATGACTGCGCCCGTGACCGGGGAGAAGGATCTCACTCTGGGCGAGGCGGCGCGGGCGATCGGGGTCAGCGTGGACACTCTGCGTCGCTGGGATCGCGCCGGGAAGTTGCGCACCCATCGCGACGCGGAGAATCGGCGCCTGGTGTCCGCGGCGGAGATTCAGCGCCTCAGGGCAGTTCCGGAACGCCACCGGACGGGAGCGCATCTCTCCGCTCGCAACCGCATGCTGGGCCGCGTGCTCTCGATCGAGGTCGACGGGGTGATGGCGCTGGTGGAGATCGAAGCCGGTCCCTTCCTGCTCACTGCGGCGATAACCCGTGACTCCGTCGAGGACCTCGGGCTTCGCGAGGGGGACGAGGTTGTGGCCCTGGTGAAAGCGACCTCGATGATGATCGAGAAGAGCTGACGGCGCTTCGGCATAGGCGACGTGAATCCGCCATTCCGGGCGGCCCACGCGTTCACGGAAGGACAGGGGATCTCGATTCTGGAGGCGCGCCCGCGCGCTTCCTCGATGTCCCCGTCCGTCCTGTGGATCGGCGCGGCGAGCCCTCCACGTCCTTGTCCGCTATGTGGACCCGCGCATAGGCAAAGACACAGCTCTTCCTGGGGGAGAGGAACCCGTAGCCTATGCTAGGCTTATGCACGAGAAGTGATTTCCCGGCCGTCGATCATGGCCGAGCGGAGGTGTAGGTCGTGCGTGTCTCTCGGTCGATAATTGCTGTCGCCGTCACCGCGATGATGGTCCTGGTCGCGGTGGGCTGCGGGACCAGCAGCGCCGTCTCATCCAGCCCCGCGGCGTCACCCACCAACGGGACTCCCACCCTTGCCAACGTGGCGAGCGCCGGATCGCTCCAGCTGTTGATGGACAAGTACATGGGACCGCCCTTCATCGCGCAGACCGGCGACGAGTACCAGAACCAATCGGCCGGCAGCATCGGGCTCGCCCAGGAGATCGCGGCGGGCGAGCTCACCCCCAACGTGTTCGTACCGATCGGCGCGGCCCCCATGGCCCTGGTCGAACCGGCGTTCACCACCTGGGCGGTGCAGTTCGCCGCCAGCCCGCTGGTGGTCGCCTACTACCCTCAGGGTCCCTACGCGTCCGAGCTGAAGAAGATCTCCGATGGCAAGCTGCCCATCACCGACCTCTTCACCCTGATGGCGACCCCCGGCTTCAAGCTCGGCCGCACCGACCCGGCGACGGACTCTCAGGGCCAGGGCTTCGTCGAGATGGTCGGTCTGGCCGAGAAGTACCTCGGCGTCAGCGCGGCCACTGCGAGCGCCGTCCTGGGGGAGAGCAACGACAGCTCGCAGATCTTCTCGGAGACGGCGCTCGAGCCCATCCTGCAGGCGGGAGAGCTGGACGCCGCCAGCGCCTATCTCCCCCAGGCGGTGCAGCTCGGCCTTCCCTACGTCGCACTGCCGAACCAGATCAACTTCGGTGATCCCGGCGACGCCTCGATCTATGAATCGGCCTCCATGACGCTCTCCACCGGGAAGGTGGTGACCGGCTCGCTGCTCGATCTCGAGGCCTCGGTGCTGAGCACCGCCAGCAACCCGGCCACTCCGGCCGCGACGGCCTTCGTGGAATTCCTGCTCAGCCCCGGCGCCCGCGCCATCCTCAAGAAAGAGGGTTACACGCTGCTGACGCCCACCCTGCTGGGTCAGGCATCGGCCGCTCCTCAGGGGATACGGAGTCTCGCCACAAGCAGTTGAACAACCCGCCAGCTTCGATGACGATGCACGGTGCCGGTGTGAGGGTGAGCACCGGCGCCGCAGTGGTCGGAGCGCTGATCGTCTGGGTGGCTCTGCTGGGGCCGTTGATCACCCTGCTGGCCCACCTCACCCCGGCTTCCGTGGTGAGCGCCCTGAGCCAGCCGGGCGCATTCCAACCGCTGCTCACCTCGGTGACGGCCTCGCTGGTGGCTCTGGCGGTGATCCTGCTGCTGGGCACCCCGCTCGCCTACCTGATGGCCCGGGGCCGGCTGCCCTTTCCCCGGATCTGGGAGGCCGGAGTACTCCTCCCACTGCTCACCCCGCCGCTCGTGATCGGCCTGCTGTTGATCTTCATGGTCGGGCCGGCCACCCCCATCGGGGCCGCCCTCAGTCACCTCAACCTGACCGCCTCGGACACCTTCTTCGCCCTGGTCGTGGCGGAGATCTACGAATCCGTGCCCTTCTACGTGCTGGGCGCCATGGCCGCCTTCGCCACCGTCGATCCGGCGCTGGAGCAGGCCGCGGCACTCCTCGGGGACGGCCGCTGGCGCACCTGGAGGCGGGTGACCGCGCCGCTGGCCGCCCCCGGGCTGGCCAACGCGCTGGCGGTGACCTGGGCCCGAGCCATGGGCGCCTTCGGCGCGGTCCTCATCATCGCCTACCACCCGTTCGGCCTCCCCATGCAGATCTGGGTCACGCTACAGGAGACCGGGCTCAGATCAGCGCTGCCCTACGCGCTGGTGCTCCTGGTGGTGGCCCTGCCCCTGCCCGTCGGTGCCTATCTCTGGAGTGCCCATGCTCGTCGCCGACTTTGAGGTAGCCAGGCGGGAGTTCAGTGTCCGCGTCGATCTGCACGTGCCGGCCGGAGAGCGGGTGGCCCTGCTGGGCCGCTCTGGAGCGGGCAAGACGACTACGGTGGAGGCGCTTGCGGGACTGCTCCGGCTGACCCGAGGGGAGATCCGGCTCGGGGAGCGACGGCTCAGCTCGGCCGGCTTCCCCGCCGCCGACCTGCGCCCCGGGCGGCGGGGCGTCGGGCTGCTCCGTCAGAACCCGGGGCTCTTCCCGCACCTCACCGTGCTGCAGAACATCGGTTACGCGCCGGGCGTCACCCCGGCCGCAGCCCGGGTTGCCGGCGAGAGGCTGGGGCTGGGAGCTCTCCTGGGAGCCCGGCCCCGGGGTCTCTCGGGCGGCGAGGCCCAGCGCGTGTCCTTGGCGCGGGCACTCCAGACCAAGGTGGATCTGCTCTGCTTGGACGAGCCCTTCAACTCCCTGGACCGTCCCCTCAGCCTGGAGCTGCTCGACCTGCTGCGCCGCGAGCTGGAGGATTCCGCCACCGCCGCCATCCTGGTCACCCACCAGCTGGAGGAGGCCCAGGCCTTCGCCCACCGCCTGGCCGTTCTCCATCGCGGCCAGATCCTCCAGGTGGGCGACCCCCACGAGCTCGTGCTCCGTCCCGCCACCCGCGAGGTGGCCGAGCTGGTCGGCTACCGGGGCTGGCTCAGCTCCGGCTCCCAGACCATGGCCCTGCACCCCGACCGGGTGTATCCGGTCGGCGCCGAGGCTGGCGGGGAGATCTCGGCACGAGTGGTCCAGGTGGTCCCCCAGGGAGCGAGGATGGAGCTCGAGCTCGAGGCGGAGGGGCGCTGGCGAGGCCGCTTTCGCTGCCGGTCCGACCGGTCGGCGACCATCGGCGAGCTGATGTGGTTCGCTGCCCCCGGAGCCCCGGTATTCGCCACCGCCGAGGAGCCGGGAACTGCCCTGAGCGCCGGCTAGTGCAGCCCGGCTGAAACACCTTTCCGTGTGGCCCTGGCCAGAATCTCGAAGGTGAGGAGCTCGTGCAGGAGCGGGCAGCCCGGGTGCCTTCGCCGGAACGAACACCTTGAAGGTGCGGAGCTCCATCAGAGGCTGAGTACAACCTTGCCGCGTGCATGATGTGCCCCGACGTGGCGGACGGCCTCTGCCGCTTCGGCAAGTGAGTACGTCCGCTCGACGACAGGCTTGACCTTGCCCTCTTCGATCATCTGCCGGAGGGTGAGGAGGTCTTCCCTGCTCTGCCTGGCCATGAACGGGACCAGGCTCTGGCCGACAAAGGGGGAGAGCAGTTGTCGCCCGAAGCATCTGGCTCACTGGCCCTAGCAGCCGGCCCCCTCCCGCCCCGACAACCAAGAGGGTGCCATGCGGTGCCAGGGCGCGCCTCATGCGGGAGAGGGAACGGTTCCCGACCGTGTCCAAGACCAGGTCGTATCCCTCCTTCTTGTGCGTGAAGTCCTCCGCCGTGTAGTCGACAACCTCGTCGGCGCCTATCGACCGGACCATCTCCACGTTCCTCGTGCTGCACACGCCGACCACGTGAGCGCCCAGCGCCTTGGCCACCTGCACCGCGAAGGTGCCCACGCCTCCGGCAGCACCGTTCACCAGCACGCGCTGGCCTGGCTGCAGCTTCCCGTGGTCGCGCAGCGCCTGAAGGGCCGTCTGGCCGGCAAGAGGGACCGCGGCTGCTTCAGTGAAGCTGAGGCCCTCCGGCTTGGGCACCAAATCCTTCTCGCCGCCGCAGACGTACTCGGCGAACGTCCCCCAGCACCATCCGAACACCTCGTCGCCGGGCTGCATGCCGGTCACGTTGGCCCCGACCCGCTCCACCACGCCGGCTACGTCCACGCCGGGAACGGTCCTCTTGGGTCGGGGGAACCCCGTCATCGGGCGCATGAGGAGGGGCTCCCCTCTCATGGACAGCCAGTCCAGGGGGTTGACAGACGCGGCGAGGACCCGCACGAGGACGCCGTCGGCGCTCATCACCGGCATGTCGACCTCCTGCAGCCGCAGGACCTCTGGTGGCCCGTACTTGCTACTTACGATGGCCTTCATTGACTCTCCTTGGAACAATGAACTAAGCTTACGCCGTAAACCATAAGCCATACACTGTAAGCCTGTCAAGGAGGCGACCGCGACAACTCGGGTGAACGCAACCGGCGAGGTTCGGGAACCGTTGAACCGAACGCGGGTCCTGCGCGCCGCTGTCTCTCTGGCGGACGATGCCGGGATCGAGTCGCTGAGCATGCGCAAGCTCGGCCACATCCTCGGGGTCGAAGCCATGTCCCTCTACAGGCACGTGGCGAATAAGGACGACATCCTTGACGGAATGGTCGGCCTCGTCATGACCGAGATCGAACTGCCGGCGGCGACCGAGCCCTGGGGCCAAGCCGTCCGACGGTCTGCCATATCGGCTCACGAGGCTCTCCTGCGCCACCCCTGGGCGTGCAGCCTGATGATGATGGTGCCCATCGGGCGCGCCGCCCGAGCGGCGCGCACGCGTTATATGGACGCCCTCTTGGCCAGCCTCCGCCGGGCCGGGTTAACGCCCGATCTGACCTATCGCGCTTACCACGTGCTGGACAGCCACGTCCTGGGCTTCACGCTCTGGCAGATAGGCCACCAGTTCGCATCGGAGGGGGACGTCAGCGTGGCGGCCAACTTCGTCGAGGAACTCCCGAGCGACCAGTACCCCGACCTGGCCCTGCACATCGAACAGCACGGTCAACCGGGCCACGACGACGAGTTCGAATTCGGCCTTGACCTGGTCATAGATGGGCTGACCAGGATGATGGAGGGCCAATAACGCCTGGAGGCCACGGGTATCCAGCCTGATCGCCGCGGCGCTGTCAGGCGTCCCGAGGTGAGGTCGCGCCGACGAGGGCGAGGGACGAGATTCTCGCCAAGGCCATACCGAAAGCTATTTCAGCCCGCCTGCGCTAGCCATCACGGAAGCGGAGCGACCCGCCTGACCTGGAGCCGCGAACCGACGTGGACGACAGGAACGGTGCGGCTGCTGTCGACCTGGCAGCACACCTCAACGTCCTCCTCGGCATCGATGTCCCGCAGCAGCTGACCGACGGACGACCCGCGGAAAGCCGCCACCAGGTCGGGGTAGGTCCACCGCAGTCGAATGGCGACCTCCGCCGAGTCACTCAACCGGCAGGGCACTCGCTGGGCCGCGGACAGCTCGAGAAGCCGGTCCAGGAGCACGCCTGCAGTCAGCGCATCCTCCAGGGTGAAGCGGCCGTGCTCCCCAGCGCACACGATGCCCACGTCGGTGCCAAGCGAGAGGGCTTGCCGCAGCGTCTCCTCGGCGCAGGCACGAGCGTTGAGGAGACACCCCACCAGCAGCGGCGTCATCCGCCGCAGCCGGCTGATCACCCCCGTGCCATTGGTGGTGCAGAGCACCACGCTCCGTCCCTGCACCGCCGTCCTGGCCAGCTCGGCCGGTGAGTTGTTGGTGTCGAAGCCCCGCGGTACGCGGCCGTCACGCTCACCGGCAAGCAGGCTCCCGTGCGCTTTTCCCAGGAGGCGCGCCTCCCGCAGGCTCGCCGTCAGCGAGATGTCGGTGCAGCCGAGGTCGAGCAGCGTGGTGATCGTTGAGCTGGCCCGCAACTCGTCGATCACGACGCAGACGATGGGCGGCCAGCGCCGTGCCTCAGCCGGCACGAAGGCGACATCGATGTTCATGGTTCGCACGGCGCCGCACCCTTGCCCAGGGATGGGAGGAGCAGCGCCACATGCCTGACCTGCATTGTCTCTCACGAAAGGAGGCGCGACAGGCGCCGGCGAACCCGACACCTGCCGCCCTCATCAATCAGTTCCAGCTACGCACCCTGCATCACTTTGTGTGCGCTGGTGCCGCCACCTTGAGCCGCTTGAATTCCAGGACCTGCCCCTTGATCGCCCGCTCCGTGGGGAGCCGCTCGATGCTGGAGGCACCGAAGAAGCCCGCGATCCCAGGCATCTTGGCAAGAGCCACACCAACGTTCTCGGGCTCGTCGAAGGGGCCTCCGTGGCAGATCACCAGCATGTCCTTGCGCACGCTGCGCCCCGCCTCGGCAATCGTCATGACCCGCTCGATGGCCTCGTCAAGGGTGAGGGCGACGCCGGCTCCGATCGACCCAGCCGTGGTCAGGCCCACATGGGCAACCAGAATGTCAGCGCCTGCCTTGGCCATCGCCTTGGCCTGGTCCGCATCGAAGACATACGGCGAGGTGAAGAGATCGATCTCATGGGCCACATGGATGGCCTCGACCTCTTTGTCGTAGCCCATGCCGGTGGCTTCGAGGTTGGCGCGGAACCCGCCGTCGATCAACCCCACGGTGGGGAAGTTCTGCACACCCGAGAAGCCAATCTCCTTCAGGTGCTTGAGGAAGACGGGCATCAGGCGGAACGGGTCGGTGCCGTTGATGCCCGCAAGCACGGGCGTCTTGGTCGCGACCGGCAGCACCTCCGAACCCATCTCCACCACGATCGCGTTGGCGTCGCCGTAGGCCATCAGGCCGGCCAGCGAACCGCGCCCCGCCATCCGGTAGCGTCCCGAGTTGTAGATGATGATCAGGTCGGCACCGCCCGCCTCGGCCATCTTGGCCGAGATTCCTGTGCCCGCACCGCAGCCGACAATGGGCTTGCCCGCCGCACCCTGCGCACGCAGGCGCCCCAGGATCTCTTCTCGTGTGAATGCCATTGTCCTTACCTCCTTGTCCCCGTAAGCTCGCTCACGGGTTGGATCAACTCTGCCTGCGGCGACTACCGCAGCATGCCGAGCAGCGTTTCGACGGCGCGCTCGGAGAACGCCGGGTCGTTGATGTTCTCGGTCATCTTGATCACCGGGATGCCCGACCGCAGGTTGGCCTCGATGGTGTCGAAGCAGGCCTGATCGGCTTCGGGATCCCAGAACTCGTGCCCCTCGGAGTCGAGCATGGAAACGCCGCCCAGCGGGAACAGGAACTTGACAGGCCCGGTTGCCGCGTTGGCCGCGGCGGCCAGCATCTCGCCCATGCGCCGGTTCTCCTCGACATTGGTGCGCAGCAGCGTGGTGTCTGGGTTCCACTGGTAGATGAGGCGACTGCGGTACTTCTCGGGAAGCGTGGCGATGCGGCCGAAGTTGGCCATGTCCACGCAGCCCGGGACCAGGACGACCGGAATCCCCGCCTTGCATGCGGCCATGCACCGTTCGGGCCCGGCGCTGAGAATGCCACCGCACACCTCGTCAGCGAGCTCGGTGGTGGTCATGTCGAGCAGCGCCGTGATGTATCCGTCGGTGATCAGCGCCTCCATGGTCCGGCCCCCGGAGCCGGTCGCGTGGAAGACCAGGACCTCATAGCCCTTGCCTTCCAGGATCTCACGGGCGTGATCGACCGCGACCGTGGTGTTGCCGAACATGGAAGCCGCGATGAGTGGCTTCTCCTCGGTCGCAGCCGGAAGCTCAGCCTCAACCATGCCCGCGATCGCGCCCGCCGCGTTGCTGTAGATCCGCCGGCTGATGCGGTTGAACCCGGCCACATCGACGACCGACGGCATGAAGGTGATGTCCTTCGATCCCGCGAACGGACTGACGTCGCCTCCGCCCACCGTCGAGACCATGAGCTTGGGCACGCCGACGGGGAGGGTCCGCATCGCGGTGGTGGCGATCGACGTGCCGCCGGTCCCGCCCATGCCGATGATCCCGTCGAGCTTGCCGTCCTCATGCAGGCCCCGGACGATGACGGCCAGCCCCTGGGCCATGGCCTGCATCGCCTCGTCCTTGTGCTCGCCCGTGCTGAGCCGCGCGAGGTCGCCGCCGCCGGCCGCGGCCACGTCGGCACGGGGCACGTCGGGGGCGAAGGCGGGAGCGCCCATGGTCCCGAAGTCGACGACCAAGGTCTTCAGCCCTCGCTTCTCGATCAGGTCCTTCACGTATTCGAAATCCTTGCCCTTCGTGTCGAGGGCACCCACGAGCACGACTGTCTTTGGCATCAGTGGCTTCTCCTTTGCTGGCGATCACGACTCGGCCGTCGGCCGGTGTCCGCGGAAATCTGCAAAGCTACCCGTCGCCTGGGGATGTCCGAGCGCGAAAATGTCTGTCGAGGCAAGGTGTTCTGGTCATCATCCCCTTGATCTCATCCATTCAATACCTTTCGCGCCCTCTCTCCGCCAGTGAGGGTTGTCGCCCACTTGACGGGGCCTTGCGCCCCTTGTTTGCGGGCCTCCACCAGGGTAAAATTGGGCTGCTAGACACGCAGTTCGAGAGTCGGTCGCCGATCCCTGCGTGCCGCTGTTTGCCGGCACCTCCTCGTAACTCACGCCTCGCGGTCCATCTGTTGGACACGCCCGCTTGGCCCTTCTTTCATTGGCTTCGGCGTAATGGCTGAGGTTGGACGGGCACGGCTTCGTCACCGACAGCGTTGAGCACCGCACTGGCGAGAGCCTGCTCGACAGCCGGCCGGTAGAGACGGACGGCGTCCATCAGGTGGACGACGGGCCACCGGCTGGCTCCGTCGCCGATGTATCCGGAGACGCCCTTGGTCCGGGCCATGGCGATGAGCTGAGGGATGAAGCCGTGACGTTCCCCCCCGCCATGCACCGAGCGAGGCAGCATGACCAGGCAGGCGCGAACACCCCGGTTCGCCCCCCTTCAGCCTGACGTGAGTTCAGCGAAGGCAGAAGGGCGGCTCAGGCGGCCGCCCGTATGGTTCCGACCTCTCACTTCTCAGTCGCGGACCAGGAGCGCCTCGCGCAGGGCCTGCTGCATCGTCGCATCGACGTTCAGACCCACCGTGAAGTAGGCCTCGATGGTCCCAAAGCAACGGGAGACCTCGTCGCGAGCGGCATCCAGGTAGCCAGGAACGATTCCCAGGAACGGCTGCAGGAGCTCAGGGTCGCCACCCCGGGCTGCGAAGGCATCGGCCATGGGTTCGACCAGCGGCCGCAGGTAGAGCGCACTGCGGAGGAAATCCTCCATCACGAGCTCGTACGGGACATCGAGAAGCAGGAGCAAGGCAGCCGTCGCCCAGCCCGTGCGGTCCTTTCCCGTCGAGCAGTGGTAGAGGGCCGGCCGGTTGACCTCGCCGGCGATCCCCGTGAACAGCCGTCCGTAAGCGCCACGGGCGCAGTCGAGCCGGACGAAGTCACGGTACAGGTCGGTCCACATGGAGATGCCCCGGCCGTCTCCCAGAAGATCCCAAGCCAGCTCGGGATTGGACAGCATCTCCGTCAGTTGGGCGAAGCCCCCGCGGACAGTCCCACCGATCACGTCGGCGACGACGTACTTCGTGCCGTGGGGCAGCTGCTCCGCTTGCGCCTGCCGCTCAGGATCGCTGCGCAGGTCGTACACGGTCCGGATGCCAAGCCGGTCAAACGCTGCGGCATCATCACCTGCCAGGTGGTGTAGGGCACTCGACCGATAGACGATGCCCGTCCGGACCCGATGGCCATCGCGCGTGAGGTATCCCCCGATGTCGCGAAGGTTGGGCGCAGACGAGATCCCCTGGCTCTCACCCACTGCTGCGGACGTGTGACTGCTCCTCTAAAGTGCTCAGAGCGATCCGCGCCGCGTCGACGTCACGCAGCCACGATCAGGATGGACGATAGCCCATGGCTTCGGAGATTCGGCGAGCGCCATCGGTCACAAGGTCGATGACCAGATTGCCGCGTGGATTGCCCACCACCAGGGCGGCCAGACCGCCGATGGAGATCGCGGCCGTCACCTGTCCGGTACCGTCGAAGATCGGCGCACCGACCGACGCGATGCCGACGACGACATCTTGATCGCTGACCGCGTAGCCTCTCCGCACGGTCTCCTCGAGAAGCTCGAGGACCTGAGGCCTCGTGGTCGGGGACGCTGGGGTGAGGGGGGCTAGCTCCGCCGCCGTGAGGTACTCGTCCCAATAGGCACGGGGCAGGTGGGCGAGCAGCGCGCGCGGCCCTGCCCCGAGATGCAGGGGCAACGAACCTCCAAGGGTGAGGAACATGGATCGGATGTGCAGTCCTTCGATCCGGTCGATGCACACGGCCTCACGATCCCGCCGGATCACGAGGTAAACGGTCTCCTCCAGAGCCCGGTGGACGTCCTGCATCACCGCGGCGGCCGCCTCGCGCACGTCGACCCGCAAGGCGACCAAGGACCCGAGTCGGAACAGCTCCAGGCCGAGCCGATAGGTCCCGCGCTTGGGACCCGCCTCGACGTATCCGAGCGCGGCGAGGTTCTTGAGAATCCGGTGCACGGTGGGGCGGGGCTCTCCGAGGCTCAGGGAGAGCTCTCGGACGGTCAGATCTGATCTCTCGCCCAACTCAGCAAGCACCCTTCCCGCCTTGGCGATCACGTTCGGGGCTTGGTCTCCCGGGGCGGTCTGCACGCTCGGCCTCAACCCAGATCGGGAAGCATCACATCACGGACCAGGGCGTCCACCCCGCCGACGGCGGCCATGAACTGACGCAGGGTGCGAACGGTCGGGCCGAACCGGTCAAAGTCCTCGATCGCGATTCCGTCCTCCGCGTAGGCGCGGCGAAAGTCGCCGAAATGGGTGAGCAGCGGGTCCATCAGACGCGGATCCACCGGCTCGTCGATGCGTGGGCGGACCTCGACATCACTGGCATTGAAGCGCTTCTGCCAGGGGCACGGCGGGGAGATCACGGCATCCGCGCCGATGAACTCACTCCAGTGCATGTGATTGCGAAAAGCCGCCGAAAGGAGCCGGAGCCGGTAGCCCCGCTCGCGGAAGATCCGATACGCCTTCTTGAACACGGCGACCCCCGCCCACTCCAAGCACCCGGGATCGACGCTGATGCCCTGCTTGTCCATCACCACCTTGAGCCAGTCGTCGAGACGGCCGACCATGATGGTGCACATCGGGCTGATCGACGCGATCTCCTTGCCCTCCGCCTCACGACGGCGAAGTCCTCGCTCGACACTCTCCGCAACGGCGATGCACTGCGGAAGCGAGAAGCAGACGGTCGCGTTGATGCTCACGCCTCGATAGGTCGCCTCCTCCATGGCCGTAACGCCCGCGGTGGTGGCCGGGATCTTCACGATCATGTTGGGTGCCAGTGCGGCGAAGGCGACCGCGTTCTCGACCATCGCCTCGGTGTTCCGATACAGCCGGGGATCGATCTGTATGGAGAGCCGCCCGTCGCGTCCGTGAGTCGTCTCGAAAGCCGGCTCGAGGAGCTTGGCGGCTCTGATGGACAGCTCTTCGACCAGCTTCCAGCCGATCTGATCCTCGGTGGCCGCCGGCAGCTCCGCCATCAGCTCTTCGATGCGTGCCCGCGACTTCGCCATGTCCTTCTTGAGCATCCCGAGAACGATCACCGGGTTGCAGGTGGCTCCGACCGCGCCGTTCTCGATGGAGTAGGCGAGCTCGTCAACGTCTGCGGAGTCGTTCCACAGGCGTGTTGGCGTGGTCTGCGTCATGCAGTGAAGCGGGCTCTTGTATCCTCGCCGCGTCGGGTTATCCGTCATCTGCGCGAGCATCTCAATATCCTCATCACATCGTATTCCTGGGTGGGAGCGCGCCGGAACGGGCAGCGTCCCACCCAGGGGAAGTTTCGACGACGATCGCTCAGCTGTTGCCCGGGAAGACGAGGCTGAGCTTCTCGCGCAGGCCCGGGTCTGGCCAGCGCACGGTAACCATCTTCTGCTGCGTGAAGAAGCGAATGCCGTCCTCCCCGCGCATCTTCAGGTCGCCGAAGGCGGAACCGCGGGTGCCTCCGAAGCTGAGATAGCCTGCGGGCACCGGGATCGGGATGTTGATGCCGATCATCGGCACGTCCGCCTCGAGCTCGAACCGCCGGCCGGCACCGCCGTCGGTGGTGAAAATCGCCGTCCCATTGCCGTACTGGTGGCCGTTGACGAGCGCGAGCGCCTCGTCGTATGTCGCCACCCGGACGATACCCAGGACCGGCCCGAAGATCTCCTCCTGGTAGATCTCCATCGAGGGCGTGACGTGGTCGAAAAGAGTGGCCCCAAGGAAGAAGCCATCCGGGTGGTCCGGACGAGAGAATCGCCGCCCGTCGGCGATGAGCTCGGCGCCTTCAGCAACGCCCTTGTCGATCCATTCCACGATCGCGGCACGGTGCTCGGCCGAGTAGATCGGGCCCATGTCCATATCGGGGTCGAGACCGGGGCCGATCTTGAGCCGCTGGATCCGCTCTTCCATGAGCGGGCGCAAACGGTCGGCGGCATCGCCAACGCCGATCACCAGCGTCTGGGCCATGCAGCGCTCGCCAGCCGAGCCGTAGCCGGAGGCGACCGCCGCGTCGGCGGTGAACTCCATGTCGGCGTCGGGCAGGACGACCATCGCATTCTTGGCGGCCGTGTAGGCCCCGACGCGCTTGCCGTGGGCAGTGCCGACCTCGTAGACGTGCTTACCGACCGGCGTCGAGCCGACAAACTGGATCGCGTCGACACCGGGGTGCACCAGCAGGGCCGAGACCGCCTCACGCCCGCCGTACACGACGTTGAAGACGCCATCGGGAAGGCCCGCTTCCTTCCACAGCTCCGCCTGGAGCTGGGTCGCACCCGGGGTGTGGCTGGAGGGCTTCCAGACGAAGGTGTTGCCACAGGCGAGAGCGATCGGGTAGATCCACATCGGCACCATGGCCGGGAAGTTGAAGGGGGTGATCCCGACGGCGACGCCGAGCGGCTGCCGGAGGGTGTGGGTGTCGACGTTCGTCGAGACCCCCGGCGTGTTGATCCCAGCGAGATGCACAGGCAGCCCGCACGCGAACTCGATCGTCTCGATGCCGCGCATGACCTCGCCGAGCGCATCCGGGAAGGTCTTGCCATGATCACGGCTGATGAGCCGGGCCAGATCCTCGCGGTGGCGGTAGACGAGCTCGCGATACGCGAAGAAGATATGGCTGCGGGCAATGAGCGGCATGTCGCGCCATGCGGGGAAGGCCCGCCGGGCGGAGGTCACCGCGAGGTCGACCTCTGCCGCACCGCCGCGCGGGACGCGGGCGATGACCGCCCCGGTCGAGGGATCGAAGACCGGAGCCGTCTTTTCCGGCGGGACCTCGACGGAGCGCCCATCGATCCAGTGACTGAGGACGGGAACAGTGCTTTCAGCGACTGCTACTGGCGTGGTTGCCATGGTGGATACCTCCGCAAGCCGGCTGCCGGCCAGCCGCATCGCGGACCGCCGACCTTTGATGAGGATCTTACGCTGTGTCGATCTATTTGTCCAGATGGCAGACGGCGAGTCCACTATATGGACTTGTCAGGGCCGCCAGGTCTCGACCCTGAGGGGCCGCCCACCGCGTAGCACCGGGACGGTGGCGCTGCTGTCGACACTGGCGCAGATCTCAATGTCCGCCTCGGCATCCAGGCTGATGAGGACCTGCCCGCTGGAGGACTCCCGGAGCGCGGCGATGCCGTCCGGATAGGCGGAACGCAGGCGCACCGCGGCCCGCGCCGCATCGGTCAGCTGGCAGGAGTGCCCTCGGGCCTCAGCCGCATCGGTCACGCGGCTGACGATCAGGCCGGCCGCCAGCGCATCGTCGAGCGCAAACCGCCCCCGGCGCCCGGCGCAGACGATCCCGATCCCCAGATGCCGGGCCCCGGCTTCCTGGACCGCGGCTTCCGCACAGGCTCGCGCGTTCCTGAAGCAGCCGATGAGCACGGCGGGCATGGTCTGCAGGCGGCTGAGCACCTTGGTGCCATTGCTGGTGGAGAGGACCAACCCGCGGCCTCCCACCCCGATGGCTCGCAACTCGGCAGGCGAGTTGTTGACATCGAAACCGGGGGCGATGCGCCCACCGCGCTCGCCGGCGAGGAGACTGCCGCGCTCGCGGGCAAGCCGGCGCGCCTCCTCCAGGCTGCCGGTGACGACCACCTCAGGGCAACCGAGATCGAGCGCGACGGTGAGCGTGGAGCTGGCGCGCAACTGGTCGATCACCACGCACACGGTGGGCGGCCACGCCAGCGCCTGCTCCGGGACCAGGGCCACGTCAAGGTCCAACGGCGCGCGCATCACCTGGTCTCCACGAACGTGGCGTACAGCGCGGAACGTCTCATCGGTCAGCCGACCCCCTTCCGAATATCCAGCTCTGCGTACGCGCCTTTCTTCCAGGTGCCATCCAGCATGTCGCCGATCAGCCGGTTGAGCAGATCTGCCAGCTCCGGATCGAGGATGTGCATGTCGACCGCCATCAGGTCGAGGCTGTCGTTGCTCGGGTCCAGATTCTCGCCCAGCACCTTCAGCATCACAGCTGCCCGGGCGGACCGGTCCAGCCGCGCGGGATCCGGCTCCCAGGTGGGCCCGTCACCGTTGCCTTCGGCCCAACCCCGCTCGCGCGTGGCAACCGCCTCGGTCTGGTCGTAGGCGGACCAGCCGCGCATCGGTACCACGACCGTGGTGGGCCCCTTGGTTCGATTCAGCTTGCCGGCCATGTACCGAGCGACCGCGGCCACCTCGTCGAGAGTGGGGACCATGATGGTGACCCCCTCGTTGTGCCGGTAGGGCAGCCCGGTGCCACGATGGGAGGGTCGCCTTCCAGCTTTGAGGTCGTCACGATAGACAGCCGGGATCGAGTCCAGCGCGCCATAGGCGACCTGGTCCAATCCGCCGGGTACGACCACCTGTGGAATCCCCATCTCGCCGGCTGCCGACAGACGCTCGCCGTCCCAGCTCGCGGGAACCCGGAACGGGCTCTGGCATAGACCGTTGATGAGCTCAGCGGGGGTGATGTCGAGCACCGCGGTGATCAGGCCGGACCGCACGAGGTCCTCCATGGTGGCCCCCACTCCAACGGCGTGGAAGACCGCCGTATCCCAACCGCGATCCTCCATGAAGGTCTTGCAGCGCAGCACCGTCGGGGTCGTCGTCCCGTACGAGGTGATGGCGCAAAGAGGCCGAGAGCCGGCTGCAATCGGTCCCACCTGGGCCATGGCCACGATTCCGGCGGCCGCGTTGGCCACCACCCGGCGGGTGACCACGTTGATGCCCTGTTCAAGGGTGGGATTGACGATGTAGATGTCCTTGTTGCCGACCCAGGTGCCGATGTCGCCCGAGGTCATATCGGTGAGCATGATCTTGGGCACCCCGAAGGGCAGGGCACGCATCACCCGCGTCGCCGTCGACGTCCCCACCGATCCCGCCCAGGACAGCACCCCGTCGCACTCACCGCGCGAGTACAGCTCCAGGATCTTGGCGGCACCGGCGCGACCGACCAGATCGCTGGCCTCGGCCCGGGGAGCCGCGAGCACGTCCTGGAGCTTGACATCGGTGCAGGCCAGAACCTCTTGGAGGGAGACGTCGGCCCAATCGACGGCGCCGCCCAGACTGAGATCCATGATCAGGGGCCTCCCCCCGTGGGCGGCCACCATCTCGGCGAGGAACCGGACCTCGGTCCCCTTGGTGTTGCACATGCCCGTGCAGACGATGGTTGGCTTGCTCATGCGTCGCCACCTCGCGGCGAGCGAGGGCTGACGCTACACGCCATGGCGAGCCCGCCGGAGCAGCTCGCCTCGAGTGCGGTTACCGGTCGGACGGTATCCCCGAAGCGGAAGGATCTGCTCGTGGACGGCATCCAGCAGCCAGGCCGGCTGCGGGAAGAACATCTCTTCCAGCTCGGGGGCGGGCGTGATCCAGTTCCTGGAACCCACCACAACCGGCGGTCCGTCGAGATCATCGAAGCAGAGCTGGGTCAAGGTGGAGGCAACCGTCTGCATCACGCCGCCCCGCTCCACCGCCTCCGAGACGAGCAGGACCTTGCCGGTCTTGCGCACCGACTCCACCAGGGGGCCGTAATCCAGGGGATTGGCTGAGCGGAGGTCAATGACCTCGGTGGAGATGTCGAAGCGCTCGAGGAGCTGGTCGGCGGCGGCGATCGCCGTGTACAGGGCCGGCCCGAGGGTGATCATGGTCAGGTCCGCGCCGGTGCGCTTGACGGAGGGCAGTCCGAGCTCGATCTCGTAATAGCCCTCGGGAACGCCGGCAGTCTGGAACATCTCGCCGATGTCATAGAGCTTCTGGCTCTCGAAGAAGAGCACCGGATCGGTCCCGGCGAGGGCGGCGTTCATCATCCCCTTGGCGTCATAGGGGGTGACCGGGTAGACCACCTTGAGGCCGGGGATGTGGTTGGTGAGCGCGGTGAAGTCCTGCGAATGCTGGGCTCCGTACTTGGCGCCGACGGAGATGCGCACCACCACCGGCAGGGTCAGCAACCCGGCGGACATCGCCTGCCACTTCGACAGCTGGTTGAAGAGCTCGTCGCCGGCCCGACCCATGAAGTCGGCGTACATCAGCTCCGCGACCGCCCGGCCTCCCTCCATGCCATAGCCCACCGCCGCCCCGACGATGCCCGCCTCCGAAATCGGCGAGTTGAAGAGCCGGTGGTAGGGCAGGGCCTCGGTGAGGCCGCGGTAGACCGCGAAGGCGCCGCCCCAATCCCGGTTCTCCTCACCGAAGGCGACCATCGTGGGGTCGATGGCAAAGCGATGGAGCATGGCCTCGAAGATGGCATCGCGGATGTTGAACACCTTCATCTTGGGCACCGGCTTGCCGTCCTGGAAGCCGGTGCGCACCTTGCCTTGGATCTGCTTGACCCGGGGGTTGTCGGCGAGGTCCTGCAGCAGCTCGGGGGGGCGAGCATCGAAGCTCTCGACGTGCCGGTTGGAGAACATCACCTCGCCGATCAGCTCCGAGTCGAGCTGCAGGCGCGGAGACGCTTCCAGGTCGGCGGCCAGCTGGAACATCGCGAACACCGTCTCCTGGATTTCGCGCCGCGCTTGGTCGAGGGCGTCGGCGCTCACGGCGCCGGCCTCCTCGAGGCGCAGCCGGAAGGAGCTGATCGAATCGACCGCCTCCCAGCGCTCGAGCTCCTCCTTGGACCGGTAACTCGAGGCATCGGACGGCGAGTGGCCGCTGAAGCGGTAGGTGATGGTGTCGAGGAGGACTGGGCCCCTCCCCTGCAGCAGCAACTCCTTCTTGCGCTGGAAGGCGTCGATCACCGCCATCGGGTCGTAGCCGTTGACCCGTTCGGCGTGCATCGCCTCCGGGTTCACCCCCGCACCGATCCGGGCGATGAACTCGCAGGCCATGGTCTCCCCGTTGGGCTGGCCACCCATCCCGTAGAAGTTGTCCATGCAGTTGAAGATGATCGGAAGACCCCCGCCCAGAGCCTGGTCCCAGAGCTTGCGATACTGGTCCATGCTCGCGAAGGTGATCCCCTCCCACACCGGGCCACAGCCGAACGAGGCATCGCCGAGGTTGGCCACCACGATGCCCGGCCGCCGGTTGACCCGCTTGAAGAGGGCGGCTCCGGGAGCCACCGATCCGGAACCTCCCACGATGGCGTTGTTGGGGTAGATCCCGAAGGGCGCAAAGAAGGCGTGCATCGACCCGCCCAGCCCGCGGTTGAAGCCGGTTTCACGAGCGAAGATCTCGCTGTACGCGCCGTACACGAAGAAGCGGATCGCCAGTTCGCGCACCGATCCCTGGAACCCCTTCTCCACCGGACCGAGCACCGCCCCGTCCCGGTAGCTGCGCATGATCTCGAGGAGCTGCTCCTCGCTCAGCTGGCGGATCGCGGAAAAGCCCTTGGCCAGGATCTCCCCATGGCTGCGGTGGGATCCGAAGATGTGGTCGTCGGGGGTCAGCGAGAAGGCCATGCCCACCGCCGCCGCCTCCTGCCCGATGGAGAGGTGAGCAGGGCCGGCGTGGTTGTACGTGACCCCTCGATACGCTCCCTTGAGCTTGAGCTCCTGGATGACCGTCTCGAATTCCCGGATGGCGCACATGTCCCGCCATATGTCCAGAAAGTCTTCGGTCGAATACCGGGAACGCTCCTCTTTCACCGTTCGCTGGTATGCGTTGACCGGGATGTCGCCGAAGCGGAGGACATCCTGAGAGAGTGCTTCCTCCGGTTCGATCGTAAGCAGCTTGGTCACAGCCGAGTTCTCCTAACGGACCTTGAGGATGGCTTCGCGGAGCGCCTCGGACACCGTCGGATGCGGGAAGACGACCTCCGCAGCCTGCCGGGCGGTGAGCGCTGTTTCGATCAGAGCGGAGGCGGCCACGATGAACTCGCTGGAGGAGTCCCCGACCGCATGGACGCCCAGGATCTCTCCAGCTTTCGCCCCGACCAGCACCTTGACGAAACCGTTGCCCTGCTCGTTCTCGATCAGGAACCGCCCGGCGACCCCCATGGGCACGGTCGCCTTGCGGAACGGGATCCCCGCCCGGGTCAGTTCCGCCTCGGTGCGACCCGCCATGGCCACCTCGGGGTGGGTGTAGATGACCGCGGGGATGGCCTCGTACCGGATCCGATCCGGGATGCCGAACATCGAGTTGACGGCGACGATGCCCTCGCGGGTCGCGGCGTGGGCCAGCATGTACTGACCGGTCACGTCGCCGCACGCCCACACCCCGGGAAGGCTGGTCTGGCCCTGCTCGCTGATCCGGATGCCCGCCGGGCTGAAGTCGACGCCGACCTCCTCCAGGCCCAGTCCAGCGACCACCGGGGCCCGTCCGGTGGCGTTGAGGATGCGCTCCGCGACATGTGTCTTCGGAGCCCCGGAACCATCGTCGTAGCGAAGCGCTCCTGCCTCGACAGCCAGCACCCGGCAGGAGAGGTGGAAGTCGATCCCGCTTCGCTTGAGCGCCTGGAGGAGCCGAACCGACACATCGCTGTCACAGTTGGCTGCGATCTGGGGGAGCATCTCGAAGACCGCCACCTCGGCGCCGGCCTCGCGGAAGTAGGTGGCCAGCTCGAGCCCGATGTAGCCGCCGCCGATGATGGCGATGCTCTGGGGCACCTCGGGGAGGTCGAAGACGCGGTCCGAATTGAGGACGTGCTCGGCGCCGATCCCCGGGATGGGCGGGACCGTGGGCCGCGACCCGGTGGCGACCAGCACGTTCTCGGCCTCCAGCTGCTCGTCGCCCACCTGGACCAGATGACGCCCGGCCAGGCGGGCCCGGCCGGCGACCACCTCCACGCCGGCGCCCTTGAGCTTGGCGGCCACCCCCCGGCCGAGCGCCGCCACGATCCGGTTCTTGCGCTCCACCACGACCGGCGCGTCGAAGCTCACCCCCTCGACCCGCACCCCGAACGGCCCTGCCTCCTTGCACTCGCGGTAGAGGCGGGAGGAGCGCAGAAACACCTTGGCGGGAATGCACCCGACGTTGAGGCAGGCTCCACCGAGGCTACCCGCCTCGACCAGGAGCACCCGCTTGCCCAGCTCACCGGCGTGAGCGGCCGCCTCGTAGCCACCCGGCCCACCCCCGATCACGATCAGATCGTGCACAACGTCTCCACCTTCTCGATCTTCTCCCGCACCGTGCCGAGGAACCTCGCCCCCGGAGCCCCGTCGACCCACTGGTGGTCAACAGTGAGGGAGAGGCCGATGGCGTCGATGAACTCGATGTTGCCGTCCGGTTTGCGGACCGGCTTGACCTGGATGGCGTCGACGCCGAGGACGGCCACCTGGGGCGGGTTGATCACCGGGGTGAAGGACTCGACCCCCAAGCTCCCCAGGTTGGTGACCGTGAACGTCCCCCCACTCAGGTCGTCGGGGGCGATGGTGCCCGCCACCGCCTGGGCGGCCAGCTCCTTGATCCGCCCCGAGAGCGCGGGGAGCGAGAGGCTCTGGCTGCTCCGGATCACCGGGACGACCAGCCCCCGCGGCGTGTCACAGGCGAAGGCCATGTGGACGTCCTGATGCCGGTGGAGGGTGTCATCGATGAGCTCGGCGTTCAGGTCGGGAACCTCGAGCAGGGCCTGGATGGCGCAGAAGACGACCAGGTCACCGATGCTGATCCCGGCGGTCTCGGGCGCGGCCTTGAACCGGCGGCGGAGCAGCAGCAGGGGGCCGGCGTTGGCCGATCCGTGCAGCGTGTACTGGGCCGTGGAACCGAGCGATTCGCGAAGGCGCCGGGCGATGGTCCGTCGCACCAGCGAGAGGCGGGTACTGGACGGCGGCCCTCCCGAGGGTTGGTGCGCATCGCCGCTCACCCCAGCGTTATCGACCGGCGTCCGAGGGCCGGCCTCGGGTGCGGCGCCAGGCGCTTGCCGCGACACCTGCAGGAGGGCGCGCAGGTCGGCCTCCACGACCCTCCCGCCCGGACCGCTCCCCACGACCGCCGCGGAGTGAAACTCGTGCTCACGGCGGAACCGCCGGGCCCGCGGGCTGAGCGGTCCCGATTCCGCCACCGAGCTCGAGGTGTCGCGCGGCGGGTTGGCGCCGGCCGCCCCCGCACCCGCCGGTTGTGCTGCGGCGGCTGCTCCCCTGGCGTCCGGGACCGGCGCGGCCCCGGGCACGGCTCCATCATCGGGCGGCGACCCGCTCGTCGCGGTCCGGAACGCCTCGACGCTTTCCCCCGCCGCCCCGATCACGCACACCGTGCTGAACACAGGGATGAGGGCGCCCGCCTCGAAGAAGGTCTCGAGCAGGACCCCGCCCGCCGGCGCGGTCAGCTCGAAGGTGGTCTTGTCGGTCTCGATATCGGCGAGCACCTCGCCCTCTTGGACGGGGTCCCCCTTCGTCTTGCGCCACGCGGTGAGCAGGCACTCCTCGACGGTGTTGCCCAGCTTGGGCATCTCAACGCGCGTAGCCATTCAACCTCACCTCGCGCCCGACGACAGGGACAGAAGAGGGTCGCGACGGTACCGCGGCGCAAGCGCACCGGCCAGGGGCCGATGACGAATCTTGATCGGAGCGGTCGTGCCAAGCATTCACGGTGCAGCCTCCTTGGGCCGCATGTTACGCGGGGACCATCGATTTGTCCAGTTGGCAGACTTGCCGTCCATTATATGGACTATACCGAAGCGTGCGGCCTCCTCTTCACCATTCCCAAGGCCCACGCCATGACGGTGTTGCCCAGCTCGGACGCCTCAACGGGTGCGGACGTCCGACCGCGCCTCGCGCCCGGGCAAACCGGGCGCGAGGCTGTGCGGCGGCACCGCACGGCGCGTGAGGCCGGCTAGGGCTCGATGATGATCTTGATCGCCCCGCTGGCCGGATCGTTGAAGGTCGCCAGCGCCTGACCGTAGTCGGCCAGCGCGAAGTGGTGGGTGGTGACCTCACGCACCCGCATCCGACCCTGCTCGACGAGGGGCATGACGTGGCGCATCTCGCCGGCGGTGGCCCGGCAGCCGACCAGCTCCAGCTCGTCGAGGACCAGCCGCTGCATAGGGATCTCCACGCCCTTGGTCGGGATGCCCACGGCAGCGCATCGGCCTCCCTTGCGGAGCATCCCCAGCGCCAGCTGGACGGTGGCCGGGACCCCGGCGCACTCCAGCACCACGTCGACACCCTGCCCGTCGGTGGCCGCCCGGACCTCGGCGACCGGGTCGGGCCCACCGCTGTCGACAGTCTCGAAGCCGAACTCGGCAGCCTTGGCGAGCCGGGTCTTGTTGTTCTCGACAATGATCACCCGGCTGGCGCCGCGGACCAGCGCCGCATCGCCGGCGAGCAACCCGATCGCCCCGGCCCCGGTGATCGCCACCCGGTCCCCCGGACGCACGCCGCCCCGGTTGGCGACATGCAGGGCGATCGAGGCCGGATCGATGACCGCTCCCTCGGCGTACGAGAGGCCGTCGGGCAGGTGGAAGATCGCCTTCACGCCGTGGACCACGTAGGTCGCGTCCGCCCCTTGGACGTTGTGCCCGTACTGCTTGTGGAGACTCAGGACGCCGTAGTTCTCGCAGAGGTTGTAGCGACCCTCGACGCATTTCTGGCAGACGCCGCAGGCGTCATGCGAGGTGCCGGCCACACGGTCCCCGAGCTTCCAACCGAATTCCGCCGCCCCCGGCCCCATGGCCACGATGTCACCGGCCCACTCGTGGCCCGGGATGAAGGGGAAGGCCGGCGGCCAGAAGCCAGGGTAGTCGCCGCGGACCAGATGGACGTCGGTGCCGCAGATCGAGACCGCCCGCACCCGCGCCAGCACCTGGTTGGGGCCGGGCACCGGCACCGGCACCTCCTGGATCTGGAAATGGTTGGGCTCTTGCACGACGAGCGCCTGCATGGTGGCGGGAACGTCGGGCGAGGCCGCGGCGGAAGCTGTGCTGGTGGGGGACAGGGACACTATCAATCTCCTCGAGGGCTCAGATCAGCAGGAAACAAAACGTATAACACATGAGTGGTGGGCGAGGGCACTGTCGAGCCTATGGACGTGACTGGTCCACTACACGACCGCCAGAGGATCCACCATGGAGCCGGTGGCACCGCGGATCTTCACGGGTAGGGCAACGAACAGAAACTCGTAGACCTGGTCCCTGGCGAGCGCCTCGAGATCCAGGCTCTCCATTATGTAGATACCGTTTTCGATGAGCAGCAGGGTGTGCACCGGTTGCGGGTTCGCCGGAACTCCCAGAACGGGCGCCGGCTGCACCTCATAGGTCTCCGTGTCGGTGCCCGTCGCCACCACGCCGCGTTCGAGGAGCCAGTGGGCGGCGGAGATGTCCGGGCCCGGGGTCTTGTGGGCCGCCATCTTCTCGACGTCCGGCCAGAGACCCATATAGCCGGTCCGGATGAGGACGACGTCCCAGGGCTGGACCGTGACGCCCTCCGCCGCGCAGATCGCCTCCATCTCGGCGGCGTCGATCGCCGACCCCTTGGGCAGGCAGTCGACGCCACGGTGGCGGGGCGCGTCGACGAGCACACCCCGGGTGAAGAACGGCGGCAGCTTCGAGGCGTCGCCGAAGACCGGACCGGCGTCGGTCAGATGGGCGTCGGCACTGCCGCCTCCATACCAGTGGGAATCGTCGCCGACGGTCATGTGAGCGAGCGCGTCCATGTGAGCGCCGGAGTGCGAGGTTGCCATCACGTACTCAGCCATGTAGCCGAGCCCGGCGTCGTTGACCGGCCCCCAGGGTTGCGCGCCGGCGACGCGAATGCCGCGAGGGGTCCTGGCATTCAGGACCTGGAAGGGCGGGTGACCGGGGAAGAGCGGCATGCCCGGGTACCGGGTCGCGGCCAGAGAGTAGGTGTGACCTTCACGCACCAGGCGGGCCGCCTCGACAAGGCGCTCCCTGGGCAGTCGCGCGATCGGACCGACCTCCGTGTGCGCGGGGTCAGAATCCGGTGGGGTGGTCATCCTGGAACCCTCCTCTGGGCGACTTCGTGGGCCGCGGCAGTGGCTAGTGGTCGTTCCGAGAGTGCTTTCCAGACCCGCTCCGGGGTGAGGGGCAGGTCACGGATCACGACTCCGGTGGCATCGCGGATCGCTGCCGCCACCGCTGCCGCGGTGCAGATCAGCGCGCCTTCGCTCATCCCCTTGGCGCCGTAGGGACCGGGGCCATCGGCGTTCTCGACGATGTCGCTCTGCAGCTCAACGGGCAGGTCCATGCTGGTCGGGATCCGGTAATCGATCGCCCCCAGGTTTCGGATTCGCCCGGACTCGTCGAAGATGTAATGCTCCATGAAGGTGTGGCCGAGACCCTGGATCGCGGCACCCTCATCCTGGCCGCGGACCTGGAGCGGGTTGATCGCCTTGCCCACGTCCGACACGGTGACGTGGCGCACGATGGCGACGTTGCCGGTATCCTCGTCGACCTCAGCCTCGACGGCGGTGCAGTTGAACTCGTAGAAGGCGGCACTTCCACTCAGTGGATGGCCGGGCTCGGCCTCCTTTCGGCTCTCGCCGTTGCCGATCACCTCCCCGCCGAGGCTCCCCAGCCCAGGCTTCAGGATCTCAACGATCGTCACCGGGCCGTCGGGCAGCCGGACGATGCCGCGCTCGACGACGATGGCCGTCTCGCTGATCCCATGGAGGCGGGCCGCCATGGCCCTCACCTTGGCCTGGATCTCCCTGCACGCCTGGAGGACGGCGTTCCCCATCAGCACCGTCGAGCGGCTCGCCGATGTCTGCTGGTCGTAGGGGACCACGGCCGTATCGCCCATCACCACTGTGATCCGATCGATCGGGACGCCCAGCTCCTCGGCCGCGATCTGGGCGAAGAGCGTGCGCGATCCCTGGCCCATGTCCGACGTGCCCGAGTAGAGGATGACGCTGCCATCGGCCAGGAGCCGCACGGTGGCGTACGAGAGGCCGGTCGTGGGCCCGGACTTGACGCCGAGGGCGACGCCGCGTCCGCGACCCGCCGGCAACGGCGTTCCCCATCCGATCAGCTCCGCGGCCCGGCGGATCGTCTGCTCCCAGTCGCCGTCGACGGTGGTGTCGTGCGGTATGAACTCCTCTCCCCTGCGAGCCAGGTTGCGAAGGCGCAGCTCCACGGGGTCGAGCCCAAGCGCTCGCGCCGCATCATCCATGTTCGACTCGACCGCCCAGTTCGGCTGGGGCGCTCCGAAGCCACGGAAGGCGGTCGCCGGTGGGGTGTGCGAGAGGATGCTCCTCGCCACGATGCGCGCCGCCGGGACGCGATAGGGGCCGCAGGAGATATGGCTGCCCTTGCTGGCCGCCCGATCGGCGATGTCCGCGTACGCTCCCAGCAGATAGTCCGCTTCCACCTCCCGAAAGGTGATGGTGCCGTCCGAGAGGAATCCGGTCCGGACACGGACCTCGGCCGACATCCGCCGCACTGCCTGGAACGTCTCCTCCAGGGTGAGGATGAGGCGAGCGGGCCGGCCGGTCCGCAGCGCTATGAAGGCGACGAGCGGCTCGAATTTGGTGTGCTGCTTGCCACCGAAAGCTCCACCCGGATCGGGAGCCAGAACCCTGACCTTCGCGAGCGGCAGTCCAAGGATCTCGGCGATGATCTTCTGCAGCCAGTAGGGATGCTGGATCGAGCTCCAGATCAGGACACCGTCGCCGTCCGGGGCGGCCATGAAGCCGTGGGGCTCGATGGCGAACTGGGTCACCATGGGGAACGTGTAGGTGCCCTCGACGACGAGGTCGCTGACAGCCCCGGCCACGTCCCCCCAACTGACCGGGTGCTCACGCAGGACGTTGGTTTCCGCGAGCGGGTCCCCGGGGCGGAGCTCCGGGTCCTGCACCAGCGGAGCGCCGGGAGCCAGGGCCGCGGCCACGCTGAGGATGGGCGGCAGCTCCAGGTAGTCGATCCGAACCAGGCGGGCACCCGCCTCGGCGGCATCCTCGGTATCGGCGGCAACCGCCGCCACCGGCTCGCCGTGGTATTTGGTCTCGTCGACGGCCAGCACCGGCCGGTCCTGGAACTGGGGGCCGAATCGTGGCACCGGCTGGGGTAGGCTCGCGGCCGTCATCACCAACCGGACACCGGGAAGGCGCTCGGCGGCGCTGACGTCGATGCTGCGGATTCGGGCGTGGGCGCAGGGGAGGGTGACGAGCTTCACATGAAGGACATCCGCCAGGCGAATGTCGCCCACGTACTGGTAGGCACCGGTGACGCGCGCAGGCCCGCCGACCCGCTCTGCCGAAACCCCGATCTGCCCGCTCATCAATCGGCAGCCGCAGCGGCCCCGAGCACCGCCTCGGTGATCTGGTAGTAGCAGCCGCAGCGGCAGAGGTTGCCGCCCATCCCCTCCTGGACCTCGGCCTTGGTGGGATGGGGTATCCGCCCCAGCAGGTCGCGGGCGGCCATCACCTGGCCGGGGGTGCAGTAGCCGCACTGGGCGGCGCCCTCCTCCAGGAAGGCCCGCTGCAGCGAGGTCAGGGGACCGTCCGCGGCCAGTCCCTCGATGGTGGTGAGCTCGGCGCCGTCGGCTTCGACGGCCAGGATGAGGCACGAATCCACGATCCGGCCGTTCAGGCTCACCGTGCACGCTCCGCACTCACCGACCAGACAGCACGCCTTGGTACCGGTCAGCCCCAGGTCATCACGAAGCAGACTGAGCAGTGACTGATGCGGCGATGCTTCGAGGGGGCGCTGGCGCCCGTTGACCGTGAGCTCGATGCGAACGGCGCCGGCCTGGTCGATCACGAAAGGGCCTCACGCGGTGTCGCCCCGTGGAGGCCCTGCCCGCTCCGCGGTGGGGCGGCCTCGGAAGCCGGCCGCTCCACGAACAGGGAATCGAACATCGAACCGGCGATCCGGAAGTGATCGTGGATGGCCTGATCGGCGGATGCCGCATCCCGGTCGCGGAGAGCCGTGAGGATGGGCAGGTGGAGGCCGGAGATCATCTCCGCGTCAACGCCGGGAAGGATGTAGGTGATGTGAGTCCGGGAAACCGGCTCCAGGTAGCGCCAGAGGCGTTGGAGCACCTCGTTTCCCGAAATCGCGACCATCCGGCTGTGGAAGACCACGTCGATTCGCGCCTGCTCGTTCTCGTCGCCGTTTCGGGCGGCCTGCTGCATGGCGGTGACGTAACCCTCCAGATCAAGGAGGTCGGCGTCCGACAGCCGCGGCATCGCCAGTCGAGCTCCAAACGACTCGAGCACGGCTCGAACGTCGTAGGCCTCGAGCAGCTCCGCCTTGTGCGGCTGCCGGACGCGTGCTCCCAGGTACGGGGTGCTGTCGATCAGGCCGAGCGCCTCAAGGTCCCGCAATGCCTCTCTCACGGGGCCCTGGCTCACGCCAAGGTGCCGCGCCACCCGGGTCTCGATGATCCGAGACCCAGGGGGAAACTCACCGGCAAGGATCGCCGTGACGAGGTAATCCTTGACCTGATCGCTCAGAACATTGCGAATGATCATCGGCGCTCGGCGCATCGACTTAGCCTCAGAGCCCGAAGAGGTCGCTCTTGGCGGGCTTGGCGGCCTTCTCCAGGATCTCGACGACACCGGTGGTGCCGTTGAGCCGGATCCGGTCCCCGTTGCTGACCATCTGGGTTGCCACGGACGTCCCGACCACGGCGGGAATCCCGAACTCGCGCGAGAGCACGGCCGGGTGCGAGACGGTGCCGCCCGCATCGGTCACCAGACCGACGATCTTGGTGAAGAGCACGACCCAGGCCGGGTTGGTCATCTGGCAGACAAGGATATCGCCGGCGCGGACCTCATCGAACTGGTCCTCGCGGAGGACCACCCGAGCCACGCCTTCAACCACGCCCGGCGAGCCACCCAAGCCGGTGAACTGGCCGGCGACGGTGTCCGCCTTCCGGTAGAACTTGTCGGGGAAGCCCCACAGGTTCAGGTAGGGGAAGTCGAGCTGGGACTGGGTGACGGTACCGATCCAGTCCTTGGGCCGGATCGTGTACGCCTGCTCCCGGGCCGCCTTGGCCTTGGCCACGAGGGCACGGGCGTCCATGGCCTTGGGATCGCCCATGAACTGCCGCAACTCGTTGTAGTGCAGGAAGACGACGTCATCGGGGGCATCCAGAACGCCCTGGGCGACGAGCTTCTTGCCGATCGCGATGAGCACCAAACGCACGTGCGCATTGGCACCCTGGTCGATGTAGAAGTGATGGTCCGGAGTGAGCGGGGCCATCTTGAGGTTGATGTCGTTGGCTACCCGCATCTCCTCGAGCGCCTCACCCTTGAGGCCCTCCAGGATCTCCTTGGCAGCCGACGCGATGTCATCGGCCAGAACCTTGATCGTCTTCGGGTAGTCGTAGTTGGTCTCGATGTAGCCGCGGACCAGCTCGATCACCGGCTCCATGTGCTCATACACGGTCGGGAAGATGAACTCGTGGCTCCAGACCGCGTGCCAGCCGAATTCCTTCTGGTAGGGGACGACTCGTTCCTCGATGAACTTCCGACCCCGCTCCGTGCCCTTCAACGCGGCGATGATCTCTCCGGCGGTCTCGTACTTGAACGCGACAGCCAGCGTGGAGTCGGCCTTGGCCTCTTCCTTCATCTTCCACAGGGCTTCGATCGAGTCCCAGTTGCGGTCCTTGGCCGAGTTCTGGAGCCGGCCCAGGAGCGCCTCGTCGATCTTGCCGCGCGTCTTCTCCATGACGGCCCGCAGGCTGAGCGTCGCGGAGAGCTGCCCGAAGTTGAGCATCCAGTGGATCTTCCAGTGCCGGTCATGGATGTCGATCGCATCCTCGAGCAGGCAGGCGAGCTCCATGAGGGTCATCTCGCCCTGCTGGTCGAGCTTGCCCTCGAGGTAGACGAAGTTGTGCTTCATCTCGGGGACGTAGCGCTCAGTCCACCACGTCGCGAACTCGAGGCCGTACGTGGGCAGGACAGCACCGAGGTACGTGCCGATCTTGGCCGCGTACTCGGGATCGAGCGGCACGCGAACGTGGTACGTCGACCCGTACTCCTGCGAGCTAACCGTCGGGCTCAGCCCGGCCTGGGCCGGGATGGCGGCGGTGTAGCAATAGCCGTTGACGTTCTTGTAGATCCAGTCGGTCGCGAACGGCGTGCCGAAGCGCCGGAACATGTGATCGCAGCTCATCCACCAGCCGCCGATGTCCTCGTACATCGGGCTCAGCGGGTGGGGGCAGTGCAGGTCGTCATAGACCCAGAAGAGTTCCTTCTCGGCCTCCGACTCCCACTTGACCGGGAAGCTCTTGTCCCCCAGGAATTGCCCGAGCACTTCTTCGCCCGGGCCGACCAACTTGGTGGTCAGTTTCTTGGCTTCCGCCATTGCCGTTGCCTCCAGATGCAGATGCACTTGGCGTCGCCACTGTTAATGCGACGCGCTCTAGATCGCGTTAGCCCGCCGCGGGTGGCAGGTGTTCGCGAATTGGACGCCGCTGCTTGTCGGCGATCACCGCGCGCGGTCCGAAGCACCGGTGACCTCGCTTAGCAAGCCGTTGCCCGGGCTTTGACCGTGGCCCCGAGGACCTTCTCGCCGTGACGGGCGGCGAGAGTCCCTTGCTGGCGGTGAATGGCGCTTCGGGCCCAGACGAGCCCGCCAAATGAGGCCTATCAGCGGCAAAGGAGGCGGGACATCAAGGATTGCGGCACTGCCGCCGATCCGGCTATGCGGCCTTCTTCACCTGGCGCGGGAACAGGATCACGACGTTGAACCAGCCGAGGAAGGCGCCGAGGATGCCGCCCAGGATGGCGCTGATGGCGCAGAAGACCACGACCCAATACTGCAGGTTCGCAGTGATGTTGAGCGTGTTGAACCATCCGAGGTAAGTGCCGGTGAAGTACACGCCGAGGAACACGGAGACGCCGTTGAAGAACGGGAGTGTCCCGGCGCCATTCACCACGGGCATCCACTTCATGGCATAGATGAGGATGCAGAAGCCGACGAAGAATGCAATGTAGAGGGCCGTGTTGTTATACGTCAGGGTCTGCAGGCCGAAGTTGACAACGTTGCCGTTGCCGAAGATCTGTGCAAGGACCTGGTAGAGCTCGCAGATCAGCGCGCCGCCGACGACGCCGAGAATGAACGCGGGCACCATGATCTTCAGTGCCGACGGCTGTGCGCCGAGGGTGAAGTACTCGGCCCACACGATGAACGCTGCCCACAGCGGCAGGTTTAGGTTGCTGAGCCAGATCCCGAACGGCAGGCTCACCACGACCGTGATCGCGATGGCCAACCATAGCGGGATCGTGTTCTTGGTTTCAGTTTCTGTCGCCACACTGAACCTCCATCTCCTGCCAGCCAAGCGGCTGGTCAGCCAGCAACGCTCGTGCTCCTGTCCAGCCAAGCGGCTGGTCAGCCAGCAACGCTCAGGCAGGTCGACCCGGTCGGGGCGCAACGCCCGCTCCGCCGCGATGGAGCAGCGGGTGCCGTCAAGCGCTCGACGAAGACCTCCTGCCGGGGTCGAACAATCCAGCCCGAGTTCCGGACAATCAAGTGCCGTTCGGCACTTTTCATCGATCATCGATTATTGATGCTCTAGGGGTATCCATGAACCGGAGGCTGGAGGCATGACCGTGACGTCGGTCGACTGTCCGCTGCTGCGCACGGCACGGCTAGGCCCAACCGATTACTGGAACGACTCGTGCGCGGTCGAGGAGCTGGCGTACGCCATCGAGCGCGGCGCCACCGGCGCCACCTCGAACCCGCCGATCGTCCTGGAAGTGCTCGGCAAGGAGAAGGCCCACTGGGTCCCGCGCGTCCACCAGCTGGCCGCAGAGAACCCGACCTGGTCCGAGGTGGAGCTGACCTGGGCGATCATTGAAGAGATGGCCGTCCGGGGAGCATCGCTGCTCGCGCCCATCCATGCCCAGACGTCCGGCTGCAAGGGCCGGCTGTCGGTCCAGGCGAACCCGGCCAACTACCGCGACCCGGCGCGAATGGTCGAGCAGGCCATCCGCATCGCCGGCCTGGCCCCCAACCTCCACGTCAAGCTCCCGGCGACCGCGGCCGGCATGGTCGCCATCGAAGACGCCACGGCCCGCGGCGTCAGCATCAACGCGACGGTCTCGTTTACCGTCCCGCAGGCCCTCGCGGCGGCCGAGGCGGTGGAGCGTGGGCTGAACCGGCTGGCGGCTGCCGGGGGCGATCCGGGGAAGCTGGTCCCGATCGTGACCATCATGATCGGCCGCCTCGACGATTGGCTGAAGGTCGTCGTCGAACGCGACGGCCTGTCCGTGAACCCGGCCGCGCTGGACTGGGCCGGGATCGCCGCCTTCAAGCGCACATACGGTATCTTCAAGGAACGTGGGTACCGCAGCCACATGCTGGCCGCGGCCTTCCGCCACCACCTCCACTGGACCGAGCTCGTCGGCGGAGACGTCAGCCTGACGATCCCGTACGCCTGGCAGGTCCGCTTCAACGCAAGCGGAATCGATCCCGTCTCGCGCATCGACGAACCAGTCGACCCGGCGATTCTTGCCGAGCTCTGCGCGAAGCTTCCCGATTTCCGGCGCGCCTTCGAGCCCGACGGGCTGACACCGGCCGAGTTCGATACTTACGGCGCAACCGTTCGAACACTGCGCGGCTTCATCAAGGCCTACCACGACGTGCAGGCCGCGATCCGCGACATCGTCCTTCCGAATCCCGACGTGCGGACCGTCTGAGCCCGCCGAAACAACAGCCACGGAGGCAACCATCGTGACAACGCAGGTACCCGACTCGGGCGAGCGCACGGACGTCCCGATCCTGAGCCACTGGATCGACGGCCACCCGGTCGAAGTTCTTCCCGAGCACACGGGGCCCGTCCACGACCCTTCGACCGGTGCCGTGATCGCCAGGGTTCCGCGCGGGGGGGCGGCCGAGGTCGACGCGGCTGTCACCGCCGCCCGGCGGGCATTCCCGGGCTGGCGCGACACGCCCCTTATGGCTCGCAGCCAGATCTTCTTCGCCTTTCGAGAGCTCGTGTATCGCCATCGCGAGGAGCTCGCGGCGCTCATCACTCGGGATCACGGCAAGACGTCCCCCGACGCGCTCGGCGAGGTCATGCGCGGCCTCGAGACGGTCGAGTTCGCCTGCGGGCTGCCCGTCCACCTGGCGGGCCTGAACACGCCGAACGTCTCGACCAAGGTAGATGCGCACACGCTCCGCCAGCCTTTGGGCGTGGCCGCGGGGATCACGCCGTTCAACTTCCCGGTGATGGTCCCGATGTGGATCTACCCGATCGCGCTCGCGTGCGGGAACACGTTCGTCTGGAAGCCTTCCAGCCACACGCCGGGCGCGACGCAGCTCCAGGCGGAGCTGTGGAAGGAGGCCGGGCTGCCAGACGGCGTCTTCAACGTCGTGTACGGCGGCCGCGAGGCCGTCAACGCCATCCTCGAGCATCCCGGCATCGATGCCATCCAGTTCGTCGGCTCGACACCGGTCGGGCGGCACGTGTTCGAAACCGGCACCAGGCACGGAAAGCGGGTCGGCGCCTACACGGCCGCCAAGAACGCCATGATCGTCCTGCCGGACGCCGACATGGAGCTGGCCGCGGACTCGGCCGTGGCGGCGGGCTATGGCTCCGCCGGCGAGCGCTGCATGGCCCAGACCCTGGTCATCGCCGTCGGCGACGCCGCCGAGCGGCTGCTGCCGCTCATGGAGCAGCGGATCGGCAGGCTCAAGATCGGGCCGGGCATGGATCCGGACGTCGACATGGGCCCGATCTACTCGGCCGAGCACCGCGCCTCGATCATCGACTGGATCGACAAGGGCGTCGCCGAGGGCGCGGAGCTGGTCCACGACGGCCGGCCGTTCCACGTGGCCGGGCATCCGGACGGCTACTTCCTGGGCGTCACCCTCTTCGACCACGTGAAGCCCGAGATGGAGATCTACCGCGAGGAGATCTTCGGGCCGGTGCTCGGCATCGTCCGCGCCACGACCTTCGACGAGGCGCTGTCGATGATCAATGGCCACCAGTACGGCAACGGCACCGCGATCTTCACCACGGACGGCGGGGCTGCCCGCCGCTTCGAGCTCGAGGTTGACGTGCCGATGATCGGCATTAACGTGCCGATCCCCGTGCCGGCCGGCTATCTCTCCTTCGGCGGGACGCGCGGGTCGGCCTTCGGCGATCTCAAGATGCGCGGCGAGGACGGCGTCCGCTTCTTCACCCAGCAGAAGATGGTCACCGTCCGCTGGCCAGAACCCGGGCGCCGAGAGGCCCTTAGCCTGGTCTTCCCCGGCAATCGCTAGATCAGCCCCATTCCCGGCCGTCGGCCGCAACGAAAGGAGCCCACATGAGCACGGTTGATTCCTTCAGACTCGACGACCGCGTGGCCTTCGTCTCGGGCGGTGGCGGCGCGATCGGCTCGGCCCTGGCCGTCGCGCTGGGCGGCGCAGGCGCCAGGGTGGCCGTCGCGGACATCGATCAGGCCCGTGTTGATGCCGCTGCCGACAGGGTCCGCGCTGCCGGTGCCGAGTGCATCGCGCTGGCGGCGGACATCACCCGTGAGACGGATGCCAAACGGGTGGTTGCCGCCATCGTGGAGCGGTTCGGACGGCTGGACATCATCGTCAACGCGGTTGGCGGCGGCGCGGGCAAGGCCCTGTTCGACGCCCAGGAGTATCCCCGCGACGCCTGGGATTGGATCATGGAGATCAACCTGCGGAGTACCCTGGTGGCGACCCAGGCCGCGGTTCGGGCGATGATCCAGGGCGGCCGCGGCGGGCGGGTCGTCAACATCAGCTCGGTCCGGGCGCAGCTCGGGATCAACGCCGGCTACTCCGCCTACGTGGCCGCCAAGGGGGCGGTCAGCTCGCTGACTCGCCAGTGGGCCACGGAGTGGGCCAAACACGGCATCAACGTCAACGCCATCGCCCCGACCTTCGTCGACACGCCTCAGGTGGCGATGCTGCTCGACGACCCGGCCTTCAAGGCGAGCCTCGTCAGCCGGGTCCCGCTCGGCCGAGTCGGGGATACGAGCGATCTCGTTGGGCCTGTCCTCTTCTTCGCCTCCGCCGCCTCGGCGTTCGTCACTGGTCAGATCCTGACCATCGACGGCGGCCTCACGGCGACCCAGTAGCCGGCACGGGAGTATCCAGATGGAGCAGTTGACGCCCAACATCTTCACGGAAACCAGGCTGCGCGGCTGCAACCCGAGCTTCGTCACGACGTCCGAAGGCGTCGTCGTGATCGACACTCCCCAGCTCCCAACGAAAGCCGTTGCGATGCGCAGGGAGGCGGAGTCCCACGGCCCGATCCGCTACATCATCAACACCGAGCATCACGTCGACCACATCTTCGGCAACTACTACTTCAAGGGCGCGGGCACGGTCGTCAACCACCAGGGCGTCTACGACAACTTCATGGTCGTCTACCCCGAGCTGGACCCCTTCGCCTATGCCTACGAGGCCCTTCCCACGCCGGCCGGCAAGGGCACGGATCTCGATGATCCCACGGGCGTGGCGCTCTGGCCGGACCGGGACGAGTACTACGCCGACCCGAACAAGGGCACGGTCGTGTTCACCGGAGACCTCACGCTCCACGTCGGCGACCACACGTTCCATTGCCTCCACACGCCGGGCCACACCCCCGGCCAGCTTGCGGTCCACGTCCCGGAGGAGCGCACGGTCTTCACCGGCGACACGATCTTCTCCGAGTGCCAGACCTGGCTCATGACGTCGAACGTGGACCAGTGGATCGCATCCCTGGACCGCATCCGCGCCCTCGACGTCGATCGCGTCGTCCCCGGGCACGGCCCGATCACCACGAAGGCCTACGTGGATACGCAGCGGGCGACGCTCATGGAGTGGAAGACGGCGGTGGCGCTGGCTGTGGCCAAGGGATGGTCTCGCGAGGAGACGGTGGCCCGGGTCAACTTCGCCGACCGCTGCCCCGTCGACATCGGCCAGGGCTACATGATGAATTACATCCAGACGCTGAACGCCGGATCGCTGTGGGACAAGCTGACCGCCGTCCCGGCTGCGTCGGCGCGCTGAACGCCGTCCGCGGCGCGACAGTTCCCGCATCCAAGGAGAGTGACACCCCCATGGCCGACTCTGGCACAAGGACCTACAAGGCCGCCAAGCGCTACATCTACGCCTGGGGCGGCGGCAAGGCCGAGGGCAACGGCGGGATGAAGGATCTGCTGGGCGGCAAGGGCGCCGGCCTGGCGGAGATGACCAATGCGGGTCTGCCCACTCCCCCCGGCTTCACCATCACGACCGAAGCCTGCAACGACTACTTCGCCGCCGGCAAGAAGCTCCCGGCCGGACTGTGGGACGACGTCCTGGCCGCCGTCAAGGTCGTCGAGGGCGAGACCGGCAAGGGCCTGGGCGATCCCAAGAACCCGCTCCTCGTTTCGGTCCGCTCCGGCGCCAAGTTCTCGATGCCGGGCATGATGGACACCGTCCTCAACCTCGGCCTCAACGAGATCACGCTTCATGGCCTCATCGCCTCCACCGGCAACGAGCGCTTCGGCTGGGACGCCTACCGCCGCTTCATCAGCATGTTCGGCCGGATCGTCCTCGACGTGGCG